>JAJZCU010000267.1 GCA_021828935.1 Planctomycetota bacterium
ACATCACAACACAGTTTTTTATACGCCGCCAAACTTTGTGCGGTACCCGCAGCGGCCTGCTGAACGGACGGCATTGCACGCGCGATCAAGCGTAGCATGTCATCAGCGGATTGTTCAAAGGCAATATCCTCAAACCGCCCCCGCACCTTTTCCCATTCTTGGCGGTCTGTCTCCAACATTCCTCTGGCGTAGCCGGAAAAGTCTTGGTGAAGCACCCCAATGAACAGGATCGGCTGCGCAGACCGGCCCGCGTGCTCGGCGAGACGTTGGAGCAGGTAGACATCGGACCGGGCAGGGTTAGCCGCAGCGTATTCCAAAAGTTTGCCGAGCTCGTCAACGACAATTAATAAGCCGGATTTCTCCTGAGCGGGCCCGAGACAGGCGGCCACTTGGTCCAAGATTTCTAATAAATCGATCGAGCGGACGTCGGCAACCTTGGCGAGCTCATTCGCGAGGCGCTTCGCATCGCCATCGCCGCTTGCCAAAAGCGCCGTGGTAAGCCCACGCATCAGAGCCCCAGTTAGGGGCTCGCGAGACCCCGTGATTAAAACTGGGGTAAAGTTGACAGGGATTCCACCCACGGACGCTAGCAGTTGCGCGTCCACGCCCTCCAGAGCGCGTCGCGCGGCCTTTGCCCTTGGGTCCGAGCGCGGCCCGAGCAGTTCTGACAGAAATAGGCAGAACGACGATTTTCCCGTGCCAAACGGCCCGGTCAAGGTCCATGCCCGCGGGCTTGCGGGGCTCGATATGCCGTCGACGATCCGCCTTGCTGCCCGCCGGGCGCACGCGGTAATAATGAACGGACGGCCTGGGTTTTTCGAGCCATGATCGTGTTCAACGCTTGTCGATCGGTGGATGCGTCGAGCAACTTCCGGTCCGCGGGTCGTGCTAGTCCGAGGCATCGGTGCCCCCCTTGCTCGCGTGGCCATAATGTCTGGAGAGGAGGCTTTGTGAGGAGACGCGGCCTGTCCGAAAAATCTGTTTGAGTCCGGCGGTGTCATCGTAGCGTATTTTGTTCCCGGTTAGGTTGCCCAGCCCATGGAGGCGATCCACCAAGGCGTTTTCGGTAAGCTTAAACACCTGGCCTGGGCTGCCCGCCCCGTAAGCAGCGTCGTCAAACCCGAGAGATTCAGATTTAGCCGCTCGTTGGTTCCAAAATTCCAGCAGGCAGTAGGCGAAAACTTCATCGCACAAAGACTCGCGACGGCCTCGTACAAAGCTGAAGCCGTGGGGATTGCCGTTCCTGCGGATCAGCCCCAACTCCGTTAGCGGGCAGTCCAATGTCTCCTCCCGGGACAGCCGTTTATCCGGTGACGTCGGTACATAGGTTCGAATAAAGCAATCAACATCGCGACCGATGGTGTCACTGGCGATTTGTCTGCCGGATGCTTCTCGACTAAATTGCGTTAATTGATCCACCAATTGCCCGCGTTCGAATTCAGTCTCTCTAAATTTATTAAACATCCAAAACCAAGTTGCCAATTTGGTATTTGTCGCAAGCGCCCAATGGACGAGCCAAATCGTGGCAGGATCCTCCATGAACGAGTCGACCCCGTCTTTGCCGAACAGAGTCGTGCCAAGTTCTGACGGCTCAAGGCGGACGCCGCTAGCAGTATTGTCGCCGCAGCAAAGCATGCCGGTGTTGACCGCCCACCACCTGATCGAACGGACCATGTTTTTCCCAACACCCAGCGTTACCATCGCATCGGCGTCATTAAACACGTCGCCGCAACGCACGGCTTTTGTAAGCCATGCGAACCTAAGTGGGAAACTTTCGTGCCCGGAAAAGACTTGCGCCTGGATGGGAGACATTGCGTTCATCCAGCCTAGTATAATGCCCGAACTGAGATTTGCAAAGCGCCTCAATGGCGAGGGGACGGAATTGAGGCCGTTTCGCGGTATTTTTGTTGTGGCGGTCGGCGTGCCCACGCCACATGCGGGCGCCGCGGTGCAGCGAAGGCCAGCCCAATTCAACTATTAATATAAAACGGGATCAGCCGTTGACGCCCACGGTGGTTTCTCCGGGCAGGATGCGCGGCACTTTTACTTCTTCCGTGCGAATGTCTACATACGCCTTGCCGGCGTCGATGCGGCCGTAGTGGTAGTACACTTCAGAAAGCGCCTTGAGCTTGGAGGCCGCGGGAATTTCGTAGAAACCCTCGTCCCCCACTGCCCGGCCCCACCACACCTGCCCGCCGTATACCGTGTCCAGCACGATCTGCGGGGCCAGGGAATCGACCCGGCCCCGGAAATTTTTCATATTAATATCTGCAATTTGGGCCGCATACGGTTGGGGCACCAGCAGGCGGGCCAACTGTAGACCCGCGGCAACGTCGGGGCCGGTGAAGCGGCTGCCCGGCTGCGGAATAGCCCCCGAAACGCCGCGAATGACCATCAGGCTCTTTAAGGAAACCAGGGCCTGCTGATCATACATGCCCGGCAGGCGGCAGGCGTGGGCGGTAATAAGAAAATAATGGTCCCCGCGCTGGATCACGGCGGCCGGGCGACGGTACACGGCGGCGATTTGTATTTGTTGCTGCCCGCCCCGCACCACGCGCCGCACATAGGTCACGGCTTTAATCCAGGCATTTTCTCCCACGGCGGGCCGGCGCACATAATGCCGGGCAATTTGTTGCAGTATCCGGCCATCCAGCGGGTTGCGCAGTTCCGCGGCCCGTTCCGGATGGCGTTTGTTATTTAATGCGAAATGTACGGTTTCTTCGGCAATGGCGTTCAGCAGCGGGGCGGAAAGCCATGAAGGCGGGTCCACCAGCACCACGCGGCGCAGCGGCGGCGCGCCATTGTGCGTGACCACGGTGCGGGCGTAGGTCTGCATGTGCCGAAAGCCCAGGGCCAGCGCGGCCGCCAGCAGCAACAGCGCCAACAACCCCAGCCCCTGCGCGCACCATGGGTTTTGCCACGGACGGTACAGCATGGACGGCTGTTTGGCTGTTGACATTTTTATTCGCCTGTCTTTATGAAGCCGGCACCGCTGCATCACGCAGCGCCATTTGCGCCAACTGGTCACACAATGCCGGGAACGTTAAACCCGCTTCGGCGGCGGCTTTGGGCACCAACGAATGGGTGGTGAAACCGGGCATGGTATTAATTTCCAACACGGATGGCTCAAGCGTTTGGCCATCGACCATCAGGTCCACCCGCGCCAGGTGCCGGGCGCCAACCACGGCGTAGGCCGCCAGCGCCGCAGCGGTGACTTCCGCCAAGACGCTTTCCGGCAGATCAATGTTAAAGCAATATTGGGTATCGTCCCGCTGATACTTGGCTTGATAATCATAAAATCCCGCGGCGGGCCGAATCTGAATCAGCGGCAATGTTTTTCCATCAATAATGCCCACGGTGAGCTCCGGCCCTTCAATAAACCGTTCCACCAGCATGGCGCCGTAGCGGGGCAATGTTTCCTGAAGATGCCGCCGCGATTCAGAAGCGTCGCGGCAGATGCGGCACCCCACGCTGCTGCCCTCGGAAATCGGCTTAATAACGCATGGGTAGCCAATGCCCGTGGCCGGCACCCAACTGTCTTTGAACTTATGTTCATACACAACCTGCCAATTGGCGGTGGGCACGTTGTTTTCCAGCAGACAACTTTTTGTGGCGGCCTTGTCCATGGCCAGGCGTGAGGCCTGCGGGCCAGAACCCACATAGGACAGCCCGCGTTGCTCTAAGATTTCCTGCAGTTGGCCATCTTCGCCAAAGGCGCCGTGAAGGGCCGGAAATATAAGATCACAGGGGCGATGGTCCAGCGCGGCCAAACTGGTGGGCGTAATGTCCGCCTGAAACACCCGATGGCCCGCGGCGCGCAAGGCCTCGGCAATCTGGCGCCCGGTGGCCAGCGAAACCTCGCGCTCGGCGGAAATTCCTCCCGCCAGCAGCGTAATGTCCAGCGTTTGATGCTGTTGCTTCATAAACATTGCTCCTTGGCTCCTTGCGTGCTTCCAGACGTAACCGTGCGGCGCGTTTTGTGGTTCATGATTCCCGGGCTCCCGGGTTATCCGCGCCAGCCGCGCCGTCCGCGTTGAATGCTCACCCGCGCTCTTATGGCCGCGGGGATTGTCACGTTGCCGCCAATTCCACCCCCGGCAAGCCAGGGGCACCATGGTCACCAGATTACAACTTCCGTCTCCAAATTCACGCCGAATTTCTCGGCCACGGCCTTCTGTATCTTCGCAATTAATGCGAACACGTCGCTCGCGGTGGCGCCGGGCCGCGCCACGATAAAATTGGCGTGCCGCCCGGAAACCTCCGCCCCGCCCACCGTGG
>JAJZCU010000268.1 GCA_021828935.1 Planctomycetota bacterium
TTGCTGTTGCGGCGTGTTGATGCCGAAGTTCGGGAACATGCGTGAACAGCATGTGCAACGCATGCTGCGGGTTCAAGTCGAAACCCGCCGGACGGCCGTGGGTAACCTCAAATATTTTTCTGTCGTCGTCAATCTCGCCGCTGCCAAAATTTTCAAACACCTCAAAGAAGAAAACGTCGCCGGAGTCCCGCTGCGGCGCATAATAGGCCGCCAGCAGAAGCTTTTGGTAGTTGTCCGTTAGGTGTTGGTCAACCAACCGCCGCAAGGCCGGCTCTGCGCCGGGAAAAACCGCCTGATCAGCCGCACTGGCTACGGAAAGTGTCATAACGCCCGTCCTTTGCATGCCCCCGAACGCCCGCGCGCTCTACGCTTGCGGCAGGTACGGCCCAAATGGGTTGGAATAGACATCCCGCCAAATATCGTCGCTGGTTGGGAATGGGTCCGCATCGGCCTGCTGGTGCGCCGCCTCCACCTGCTCATGGATTTCATTGTTAATCTTCTGAATCTTGGCGTCATCCAGCACGCCCTGTTCCGATAGACGCTTTTCCAGCCGGCCGATCGGGTCATGCTGCTGATACTGTGAAACTTCATCCTTCGTGCGATATTTCTGCGGGTCTGACATGCTGTGGCCACGGTAGCGATACGTCTTGACTTCGAGGAACAGCGAACCCTGCCCCGCCCGGCAATAATCCAACGCGCTGGCGGTCATCTTGTACATCGCCACGCAATCCATGCCGTCCACGTCTTTGCCCGGAATGCCGTAGGCGTCTTCCGTGCGCAGCTTCAGTTCCGTCACCGCCGACGCCCGCTTCACATGCGTGCCCATGCCGTAGCCGTTGTTCTCCACAAAAAAAATGACCGGCAGCTTATGCAGACCGGCCAAATTCAACGCTTCGTGAAAAGTTCCCTGGTTGATCGCGCCATCGCCAAAGTAGCACAGCGTGACGCGATCTTCCTTGCGGTATTTCGCCGCCCATCCCAGGCCTACCGCCAGCGGTACATGGCCCGCCACGATGGCGTGACCGCCAAAAAAGTTTTTCTCTTTATCAAAAAAATGCATCGAGCCACCCTTGCCGCGGGAGCAGCCGGTGGCCTTGCCATAAAGTTCGGCAAATAACTTGTGCATATCCATACCGCGGGCAATGGCGTGACCGTGATCGCGATACGCGGTAATCACATAATCTTCGGGCTTCGTGGCGGCGATGCTGCCCACCGCCACCGCTTCCTGCCCTACATAAAGGTGGCAGAACCCGCCGATTTTCTGCTGCTGGTAAGACTGCGCGCACCGCAATTCAAACTGCCGAATCACCGACATCTGGTAATACCAAGAAAGCAACTGGTCCGCGGACGGCTCCGCTTTGGAGGTTTGGGGCGACAGTGTAATCACGCGCATCCTTCCTTGGTTACAAAAAAAGGCTTCGTCAGCACAGGGGCATCCGCTGGCAAGCACCCATCATTGGCTAAAACCCGCAATTACGCGACCACGCGCAAAGTCCGCATCACCGTCGCAAAACCGCCCAAACTATTCTTCTGCGGGCGATGCAACCTAATGACATCGGACACAACATTGTAGTATTCGGTCGCACACAAGCCAAGCGGTGAAAATAGCGGGCGCAGACGGCCTCTGGTCGCCGCCAGACGACCATCGCCATCACCGGCCCAACGCGCGACGGGCTTCGTTCATGGCTTAGCCGCCGCGCCAGGCCCGTGGTCGCATCGTGTTCGCATTCTTGTTCGCATTCTTGTTCGCATCTGGCGCATCGCCCGCCGTCGCTTTCGCGGCCCGTTCTTTTCCACTATTCTCAGAGATCCATAAACCATTTGCTCTGCCGGCGGCGGTGAAACTGCGAGGTTATGATGAATAAATTCTTTATCAGTTTTGGCGCCGCGGCATTGGCCTCAACCCTGTCGGCGTGCGCTGCAACCGCGCCGCGGCATCCGGGCAGTGTCTCGTTTATCGTCAACTTTGCGCGCGGGAAGCACCGCATTTCCCGGTATATTTACGGCATCAACACGCCGCAACAGCAAGCCGGCCAGCCGAACCCCGGGCTTGATCGCCGGGCCTATCGCGGCATTCCGTTCACCTTTATACGTCTGGGTGGCGACCGGTGGTCGGCCTACAACTGGACCACCAACGCCTCCAACGCCGGCAAAGACTGGCGGTTTTCCAACGACGATTATCTGGACCGTTCGCACCAACCGGGCGACGCCGTGCGCTCTTTCCTGCGCAGTGCAGCCAAGGCCCATGCGGCCGCCCTGATTACCGTGCCCATCATCGGCTACCTTGCGGCCGATGAAGACGGACCGCTGAAGTTGGCGCCGCCAGCCACCTCGCCCCATTTCGTGCGCGAATATCCATCGCGGAAGGCCGCCGGCGGTCACGCGAAGCCACATGCGGTTTTTCAAAGCCAATTTGTGCGCTGGGTGAAGGCGCATTTCCCCAATGGCTTTAAGCGCCGCAGCCGGTCGCCGATTTATTTTTCGCTTGATAATGAACCCGCGATCTGGGCCGGTTCGCACCCCGAGGTACACCCGCAGCCCACCACTTATACTGAACTTTTACGCAAGAGCATCGCGTACGCGAGCATGATTAAGAAAATCGCCCCGCACGCCCTGGTGTACGGACCGGCGGACTACGGCTGGGAGGGCTTTCGTACCTTGCAAAACGCGCCCGATTCCGCGCGGTACAACCGCGCTGTTGATCCGCGCACGGACCAGCCGTTCGGAAATTTTTTATCGTTTTATTTGGAACGCATGCGGCAGGCCGGGCATAAGGCCGGCAGGCGCCTGTTGGACGTGCTGGACATTCATTGGTATCCCGAAGCCCAGGGGCGTGACAGGGCGGGGAAAATGGTGCGCATCATGTATGCGAACGCCTCTCCGGGCGTGGTGGCGGCGCGGCTGCAGGCGCCGCGGTCTTTGTGGGATCCGCATTATGTGGAAAACAGTTGGATCACGCGAAACATGCACCACCATCCCATTGACCTGTTGGCGCGGTTGAAGCGGGAGATCGCCCACAATTATCCGGGCACAAAGTTGTCCGTCAGCGAATACGACTATGGCGCCGGGAACAGCATCTCCGGCGGAATTGCCGAAGCCGACGTGCTGGGCATTTGGGGCCGTTATGGTCTTTATTCCGCCGCCGAATGGCCATTGTTAAACAAAGAACCGTTCATTCTGGGCGCCTTCCGCATGTACCGCAATTACAACGGCCATGGCGGACGATTCGGCGCCACGGCAGTGGCGGCCAGCACCGGCAACAACTACGCGACGTCCATTTATGCCAGCGTTACGCGGCGCGGCCAGGCAGTGCTTGTGTTGTTAAACAAAACCAGCCGGCCGATCAAGGCGGCGGTGGCGCTGCGCCATGCCCCGCGCCGTTACGCCACATTCCGTGCCTATTTGCTGACTGCCCACAGCCCGCTGAACAAGGGCGGCTACAGTGCCCTGCCCACGGCGGAATCAACGCATGCTGAACCTATTAGCAAATTGCGGAATCTGACGCTGCCGGCTTATAGCGTCACCACGTTGGCGCTGCACGAGAATCGAAATGGTCGGTAGCCATGGGTACTCGCTGAACCCATTTTCTCTGGACCGCATGGCAAATGCTGTTGAGAAAGTACGATGCCGCCTTATAAAGGCGGCCGAGGCGCTGGCGGCGGCAAAAGTGCCGTATGCAATCGTCGGCGACAGTGCCGTGACAATCTGGGTGGCGCGGGTGGACGAAGCGGCGGTTCGCAACACACAGGATGTGGACATTCTCCTGGCCAGACCGGATTTCCCCGCCGCCACCGCCGCTTTGGAAAAGGTCGGATTTGTCTATCGGCACATCGCGGGCATGGATGCTTTTCTTGACAGCCCAACGGCAAAACCGCGTGACGCTGTTCATATTATTTTTTCCGGCGAAAAAGTGCGCCCGCACGAAGAGGTTGCAAACCCCGAGGTCAGTGAGTCTCAGGCGGCTGGCGCCCTGCGCGTTCTGGACCTGTTGCCGCTGGTGCGTATTAAGCTCACCGCATTTCGTGACAAGGACCGCACGCACCTCCGAGACCTGCTGGATGTGGGCCTGATCGACGCCAGTTGGCTGCCCCGGTTGCCCGCGCCGCTGGCCCAGCGGCTGCAACAATTATTGGATACCCCCGGCAGTTAGCGAGCGTCGAATAATATCTGCCGCGGTCATTACCGGCCGGCGACCTATACCGTCCGTACTTCCTCCACTTTCATTGCGCCGAGCCGTCCAATG
>JAJZCU010000269.1 GCA_021828935.1 Planctomycetota bacterium
GGAGAAGCATTGTGGCGAATTCGCCGGCCCACCGCAAGGACCGCCGCGGCCGTCAACGACCATGGATGAATGGCGCCCTTCCACTGGAACGGCGGCGTGGCGGCCTTCGGGCATTCCGAACGGCAAGGGCCAGGGAGGTCAGGGCGGCAGCGGACGGCAGCCGCCGGGGCGATAGTTTCATGGCAAGAAACTCCAGCGGCTGGGCGATATGCGTTTCAATTCGGCAATCGCACCAGCAGGCCATGCCTGCGCTTCCACCGGTTGGGATGCCTGTGTGTCCCGCCGGGGCCGGCGCTCTGCAGCGCGCAGCCGCGCGGCGTGCGGCGGTAAATCAATGCCTTACCGGTGAATGGATCCAGCGGTATGGCTGTTAAGTATCCCCCATGAAGCTGTTGTAGATTATTGGGAAAAGTCTTGTACCGGGCATGGTATTTGGCCAGTGCCAGCGCGACCCGGGCCAGGCGCCGCGCGCCTGCGGTTTGAAACCTGAACGTAATCGGAAGCGCTGTGGATGGTTCCACCTGGGAAAAAATGAAGACGTACACCGTGTTGGCCGGATTGGCCGCGGGAAACTCATCCGTGAAATGCGCGTCAGCGTCAAATCTTTTTGCCAATGCCGCCCCCTGGGCCTCTGCCTGCCGATAATTCCGCAGCGCCGTGATCCGCGCAATTTCGTTATACCGCTTGTTAAGTCGCCGCAGAACCCACTGCTCTTGCCCGGCGGTCAGCTTAAGGCGCCGCCAGTGCCCAGCCAACACGGCGGGACCGTCCTTGAACACCGAAAAAGCCGTATCCAACGCGAGAAAACGCTCGCCGGTTGCCATCGCGAACGACAGAGCGCCTCGTGCGGCTGTAAAATCTTGCGCGTCAGGGGCCGTGCGGGCGCGTGTCGGCATATCGCCCGCGCCAAGGCAACCTCCGCCCTCGACGCCAACTGGCTGAGGCTGCTGCCCACCATGTAGTTTATTAAACTAGGGTGTTGGGAGACCAACGCCCCCAGCCGATAGATTGCCACGATATTGCGGCGGGCGGCACGCACATGGCCTTCATGCAATTCCAGCATGGCCTGGTATGCCAGCGCAACGGCCGCATTGCGGGTCGCAGCCAGCGGCCCGGCCCCGGCCCTGGCAAAATTTAGCGTTTTTTTTGACTCAACAAGAGGAATGTAATACCGCGGCAGCTTTACCGCATGCCTAACCGCGCTCAAATACTTCGCTACGCTCTTTAAATACAGTGCGCGGCGAGGATGCTGCTGCGCGGACCACGGTTGGCTGGCTGCACGGGCATTGGTTGATTGTTTCGGATACCCCATTGGGTGCTTGATACGCCACGCATAAAAACTGACCAATCTTTCTTTTTGCATGCCCCCCGGAGCCATGTGCAATTGCGTTAATAGCAATTTCCAATGCTTGCCCAGCGCCGTAGGCGCATCCCCCAACGCCCGGATCGGCCCCATTGCCGCGTTATTTATCGCGGTCACGCCCTTACGCTCCATCTTGTTGTACGCAGCAACGTAATCCACAGAGCCATCCGGATACCGCGGCCCTGTAATAAACGTGGTGCTGCGATTCAACGGTACGCCGTTCCACCGCAACGGCGCGGGCGGCTTCGCAGAAATCTGGACGGCGCAGCACAAGGTCGCGACGGCGCTCAGCCACACACCATGTCTTGGGCGTTTTACCATGTCGTCCCCGAAACGGCCGGCAAAAGCTGCCGAATCTTGGCGGTACAATCGCCGCCACTGTCTATACGCGCCCCGGCGCGCCCCGTGACGCAGCGGGGCAAACACGCCACGCAACGGGGCGTTCTCTTGCAGGTACGGCTTACCGCGGTAGTGGATTGAGCTGAAGTTCGCGCCTTCTTATTGGGCCGTTCATTAGGGCCAAATAATTCCGGCTTACGTTTGTCACATGGGCGAGTGCAACCGCCTTCACGTTCCTTAGCACGAGCCTGCGGCGCGTCGCCGTGGGCCGGCTGTTTGTCTGTTGCAAAGGAGACTTCTCATGCGTATACCCGTTCGTTCCACCATCATGCTGGCGGCCCTGACGCTCGTCGGCGCGGCGCAAGCCGTCACCACCACGCCAACCGTGGCGCCGGGCTACACCCTCAGCGTCTTTGCCGCGCCGCTGGCCGGCAACACCGGTCCTGATACGGTCGTCTACACCGGCGGCAGCGTGTTTGTAGCCTATGGCAACCAAGCCAGCACCGACGGCACAGCCGTTACCACCGGCAACCCCGACAGCACCATCGCCGAATATAATGTTAACGGCGGCCTCATGCGGCAATGGTCCATTCTGGGACATACCGAAGGCCTGCGCGTGGACCCCTCCACCGGCCTGCTTTGGGCCAACCAGAACGAAGACAGCGCCTCCACCCTGGCCATCTTCAACCCCAATTCCACCGCCGCCGGCGCCATTCCCACTTCGGACATTTACCATTACCCGGTTCCCAGCGCCCACGCCGGCGGACATGATGACATCGCCTTCTACAACGGCAATGCTTATGTTGTAAATTCCAGCCCCGATTACACCAACCCCAACCCGCCCACGGTAAACAACCACTTTGCCGTGGAACAAGTCTCCGTTTCCGGCGGCGTGCTGCATACGCAAGGCGTGCTGGCGGGCACGGCGTTGGCCACCAATGTTCAATCAGGCAAGACTGTCACCCTCAATGTGGATGACCCTGATTCGTTAACATTGGACGCCCACGGCAATCTCGCGTTTATGGATGAATCAAACAATCAGATTGACATTATCCACAGCCCGGGCACGTCCAGCCAGACCGTCCATCAATTGTTGCTTTATAATTCCAGCGGCCAATTGACAAACATTGATGACGCCGCCTGGGCCACGGGCGCCGGCAGCATGTTGATTTCTGACAACAGCGGCGGCGCCATTTACAAGTTAAGCGGGCCGAACATTCAGAACGACTCCGCCTTCACCGTTTCGCCCGGTTCGGGCACTGTGGGCAGCCTGAACCTAACCACCGGCGTGATCACCCCAGTGGTAACAGGCCTGGGCAAGCCGCACGGCATTGATTTCCTGCCATCAAACGCCGGCGGCAGCGCCGTGCCGGAACCCAACGCCCTGGTGCTCCTGCCCCTGGCGATGGGCGCACTGGCCTTGCGCCAGCGCGCGGCGCGGGCCTGAGGTTTAATCCATCGTGAAGAGCAGCCCCGGAGGGAAGACCAGCGGGCACCACAACGCCCAGGTCCAGCAGCCCCGCGTGCCTCCGCGCGCGGGGCTGTTTTTTTTTGGTAATAGATGAAAGCGCCGCACACATGTGGGGCGATGCCTCGCGTGTTTGGCGCCGCCGGAACAGATCTAATGGGCCCCCATTTTATTTCCGGCAAAACAGACAGCGTTACCGTCATGCATCAGATCTTCGCGCGATTATAGCAAAACAGCCACCAGCGGCGAAATTGGCCGTACGATCGAGCCGCCATCCGCCCCGGATGGGGCGTCGCGATATTAGCCCCGTGTTTCAACGCGGGGTTGCGTAGCCCCCAATTTGCGCAAGCCCCAGCGGGGCGAAAGAATCCGGGCGAATCCCGCCGGCCAAGGCACGTAGGCGCCCGCCACGCACGGGGCGCGAGGGCGGCATTCTATCAAACAATTCTACGGACACGCCGCGATCGCCGTAACCCAGCCCGCGCTTAGCCGACACCTATAGGTGTCGGCTAAGCGCCGGATGGCGCACATGCGGCCGATTTTTGGCGCAGGTGTGCGCCAGATTACGAAGAGCATGGACCGCGGCGTCGGCGTTCGCCCATGCGGCAGCGTGGGCATAGCACCGTCCATTTATGGCGGCGCCCCGTTCCACATTCATGTGCGTCGCGGCGACGCCGCCGGCAACCGTGCGGGGCGCCCGACGCGCCCGCGACGCCCCCAAGAATGCTAAAGAACTCGGGGCATTCTAATTTTTACGACTTCCGATTTCAACGCGGAAAATCTGGCGCCGTGCTTTTCCCCGCCATAGGCCATTATCTGCCAATTAATCGGCCCGCTGGCGGCGGCTCCGTTCGCCGCGCTGGCACCGGCCGGCGGATTTTTTTTGTGCCTTAGAACCAGCGGGGCGCAACGGCGCCGCCAGCTCCCGCGCAGCACGTTTGTGGCCCTGCTTGGCGGCCTTGTGCAGCCAGCGCTTAGCGGCGTTGGCGTCGGGACGCACGCCATCGCCACACGCGTACGCGATACCTAAATCGTACTGAAGGTCGCGGTTGCCGGAGGCGGCGCCGTCTTT
>JAJZCU010000270.1 GCA_021828935.1 Planctomycetota bacterium
CGACGGGTTCGGCATCGGTCTGGCCATCGGCAGCCTTTTTGAGCCGCCGGTCTTCTACTGTCCGCGGCCTTATTATGAACCGCGGCGGGTGTATTACGCCCCGCCACCGGTCTATTATGCCCCCCCGCCGATTTACGTGCCGCCGCCACCGGCGTACTACGCACCGCAGCCGCGGTACGTGCCGCCGCCGGCGCCCCCGGCTCCGGCTTACGCTCCGCCCGCGCCGCGGTATGAGCCACAACGGCGCGTTTATACGCCGCCACCGGTTTACACGCCGCCGGTGCAATATCAGCCCCGGTACTATGCGCCGCCGGCGCCGGCGTATTACCCCCCGGTGTACCGCCCATACTACCGGCCAGACTTCGACATGCGCTTCCGATACCGGGATGATCGCGAAGATCACGACTTCCGCCGCGAGCATTTTGATCGCGAACATTTCCGCCGTGAGCACTTTGAACGGGCCCGTTTCCGTCGCGAGGGCGACCAGCGTGAGGGCGACCAGCGTGAAGGCGACCAGCGTGAAGGCGACCGCGGGGATGGCGAACGGCATTAGTAATAAACCGGACGGCGTTTTTCAACAGTGCCCCGTGGCCGCGTCCAGAAAGTACTCTCTGGGCGACCGCGCTTAAAACCGCCATTTTCTATTAAAGCCCGTCGCCCACCCGCGACGGGCTTTTTTCTTAGTCCACGCCAACCTGCGCCACGGCCTGCGGGGCCGGCGTGACGCCGTCGGCGGTATCATGATTCCGGCGGGCTAAATCAGCGTCCAGGTCGGCCCAGGTAACGCTCTGGCCAGCCATTTTATAAATGGGGTGCAATACCACGTTGCGGTGCCGGACATAGTTGTTCAGCGGAATCAGGGAATGGCCCAGATCATGCTTCGCCTGGTAGCCCGTCTGACCGCTTTGAATTTCTTTCGCCCCGGCGGCCGTGGCCCACAGCACGGCCTGTTCCCACAGACGAAAATACAGATACCAATCGCCTCCCAAACTGTAATCCATGCCAATGAATTTATTAATCGCCTTATCACCGGCCAGAAAACAGAGCATGAACGCGGCCATTTTTCCGGTTTCCAAACGCAGGGTCAGAAAAGTACACTCCGGACATGCCGCCATCCGCCGAAAAAATTCGCCGTTCAATCGTTCGAACTTCGTCTTCCCTTTTTCGTATGTCTGTTGGAACAACGCGAAAATCTCATCCAAACACGCCGCGTTCGGGCGCTGCAATACCTCCGCTAAAAGCGGCCCCTGGGCGCGGCTGCGCCGCAATTTTTTCCGCAGACTGTACCGATAGTCGCCGCGCAAAGTTTGCAAATACGCCTCGAATGAACCACCGCGCAAATCAACGACTGTTCCCGGAAAGCTTACCACGCGGAACACTGCTTTTTCGTCGCAAAGCCGCTCCATCGCCTGCGCCGACGCCGGCCCAAAGTCCTTCCATAGCAACATGCCGGCGCGCATCGTGCGCGCTCGTTTAAGCAGTGCCGCTTGCAGCGCCGGCGCAACGGTCTCCAATGATTCCCCGCGAACAAGCCCCACCACGCCCTCATCCGAACATGGAGATCCCACAAATAAGGTTCGCTGATACTTCACTCGCGGCACAAGCCGCCCTGCCGCCCGCAACAGACGCACACCCCATGGCGGAGCAATTAAATCCATTGGCACGTTCATGATGAAGGTCGGGGCGATGCCAATCGGCTCCGTGCCGCGTGAAATTACGCCATACGCAAAAGTGAATTGGTCTTCCAAGCGGCTGTTTTCCAGCGCTTCATACCACCACCGCCCTTCCACCACCCCCGAAAAGCAAGCCTCCCATAATCCGGCTGGGGCCTCGGCGGCGCAGCCCACCCAGCGGATGGTCAGAGAATCTGGCGTTGCAATGGCGTGCGTCATCGGCGGGGATTATACGCGAAACGGCGCGATGTGCCGCCTCCTGCTTCAAGACGCCCTCGACATTTCGCTGCGGGCTTATCCGGACGCCGGCCAGTTGCCTGCCGGCGCTCACGCTTTGGGCTCTGAAAAGGGCGCTGCGGCCTGATCGCGGAATCATCCGCGTGTTTTTGCCGCGCCCCCCCTGCTAACATTTACCCCATGGACCATCTACGTTTTTTAGTAACGGCCGGCAGCACCCACGAGCCCATTGACGCCGTGCGCGACTGGGGAAATATATTCACCGGCCAGACCGGCTGTGACATTGCCTTGGAATTGCTCAAACACGGCGCTGTGAAATTGGTAACAAGCAATCGCAACCATGCTGCCGAACACGCCAATATGCTTTGTAACGGACATGCTCTTTCGATCGAAACGTTTCATCGTCATCATGAATTGCGCGCAATATTGGCCGATCAGTTCGGGAGTGAAACCGAACCCGCCACACCCCCATTCGCCGCCATTTTTATGACCGCCGCCATCTCGGACTATGCTCCCGCCGGCGTGTTCCGGGTGGTGGAAGAACAAGCGGCTCAAAGCGCCTCGGGCGCCGCAGCGACTCCGAGGCGCCGTCGTTGGCTGGTGGAAGACGTCCAGAAAGACAAGATTTCCAGCAAACATGAACGCATCGCCGTACTGGGCGTGCCGACAGACAAACTCATTGATCTGTTCCGTCCGGTTTGGAAGCACCAAGGATTGTTATTTAAGTTCAAACTGGAGGCGGGAGTATCGGAAGAGGAATTGATAAAAATTGCGCAGGCCAGCCGCCGTCAAAGCCAGGCCGATTATGTCGTGGCCAACACGCTGGAAATGGCCCGTGGAAATGATCGCGCGGCGTATATTATCAGCGAACACAATGTAGAGCGGGTCCGCCGTGATGACCTGCCCAGAGCGCTGGTCGACGTAACGCTGCGGGCGGCGCCACAGTCGGGGCCGCAGCCGGGTCCGCAGTCGGGGCCGCAGCCGGGGCAAAAGTCCGGACCGAAGTCCAATGCTTGACTGTCGTAATCTCATGTGGTTTTACCGCCTGCACGGTATCATGCCCACCATGTTGCATCTGTCGCCAACAATGATGACCCACCCCGCGGCCCCGCGGATGGCCATGGCCAGTGCGGGCTGGTGGGTGGCCGCCGTGGGTCTGCCATCGCTGCTGGCGCGGCGTACGCTACGGCGCGGGCAGGCGGCCCTGGACCAGCGACAATATGACGTTGCGGAGAAATACTTCCGCAAGGCCGCGATGTTTGAGCCCACGCGGGAAGAGGCCACATGTCTGATTGCAGAATCGCTGGTACGGCAGAACAAACCGCAGGAAGCAATTTCCGCATTAGACCCGCTGTTCCCCGCCAAGGTCGGTCCCACGGAGCGCAACCCGCCCCGCCGCGCTAGTTTCTTATTAACCGTGGCCTATTGCATGTTGCGCCTGGGCGGCGCCGCACAGGGTGAAATTGCCCCCATTGTTTTGGACCCAAACGCGGCAGAAGAAGAAAAGCTGGCGGCAGTACAGGCCTGTCTACTGGCCGAGGACATCCCGGCCGCCCGGCAAGTACTGGAAACCGTCGATTTCTCACGTTTGGAAGGCGCGGTGCTCTCGCGCGCCCGGGTTTGTCGGGCTGCCGTGCTGTGGCACGAGGGCCGCTGGCCTGAGGCAATGGAAGCGCTGCCACCCGTGGAAAGCTGTGACGAATCCGACCAATTCGTGGTGCATACCGTGCGGCAACTGATTCAGCAGCGCCTAAACGTTGAGGCCGCCCGCGGCGCCGCCGGGTGACCGTTCATCGCCGGAAAAGCGGCCAAAATCTGGCAAGCGTTTTGCGCTTGGACTTGATCGTTGACTCCCGATCTCTATCGGTATTCATCGCTGACCGTTGATCGCAGGTCGCGGCCGTCGCTGGCGGCGGCGGCGGCTGGCGGATACCATACTGGACTTGATTGCCTTAGGGACCGCACTTGCCTGATGATGCACACCGTTAAATTCCTGCTTCTCCACTTTACCTATTTTGCGCTGGCGGCCCTCTTGGTGGCGGCGGGTTTCGGCGTGCCGATTCCCGAAGACGTTCCGCTGATTTTTTCCGGCTATCTGTGCCAGCCCCAGCAAAGCCCGTTGAGATATTTGGCGCCCAAAAAGGCCGCGCCGCCGGGCAAGGTCGGTCCAACGGCTAAAAAAGACCGTCCGGCAGTACCGAAAGCTGCCCCCGCTGATGCCGATTCCCGGGTGCCCGATCCGTGGCTTATGATGCTGGGGGGGCGCGGCAAAAACACGCGGATGATTCCGCGATCAGGCCGCAGCGCCCTTTTCAGA
>JAJZCU010000271.1 GCA_021828935.1 Planctomycetota bacterium
TCCTCCGGGCCCGCCGTGGTGCGCGGGGCATTGCGATTGGACCACCAACTCGGAATTTTCAGACTGCCCGCGTTGCCCTTTGGCACGCGCAGGGTGGATTTGTCAAGTAATTCAAATAGCGCCGGTGCTTCCTTGCGTTTGTTGGTGGCCATCATCGCCTCGGCAAAAGCCAAAAAACAAGACGTAGCGCAAAAGGCCGACGGCAGTTCGGCCACGACTTTAGGTTCATCGCGTTAGTTTATCGGTATTGGGGCGGATAGACAAATGGCCGGCGCGCCGGAGCCCGGCCGGGCCGGCGTGGGCGGCTAAAACCAGAATGCGGGAACCGCGGATGACGCGGATGAACGCGGATACGGTGGAAATGGGTAATGGCAGTTGGCAAAGCAAACCGCGGCGCGCCGCACCCATTTTGGTTGGGAGCGTTGCCATGTAATTATTTTCTCGGAGAGGCCAGGTTTCCGTCGTCCCTATCCGCGTATATCAGCGTAATCAGCGGTTTATTAATTGGAGCCGCCGCCGCCGCCGCCGCCGCACAACCACGGGCAAGGGAACCGCCGATGACGCGGATGAACGCGGATGCGACGAAAATGGCGATGGCGGGCGGCAAAAAACGGCGGGGCGCGGCACTCGTTTGGTTTGGAATGTTATGGTGTAATTATTTAGCCGAAAAAGTTGGGTGTCCCATGGTCCCTATCCGCGTGATTAGCGTAATCAGCGGTTTGATATCAGGAGCCGCCACCGTGGCTTTACCGTCCAAAACAGCCGGGTCGCACGGGGGCCCGCTGAGACCAAACGGCGGGAACCGCGGATGGCCCAGATGGCGCCCCCGGATGAACGCGGATACGACGAAAATGGCGATGGCGGGCGGCAAAAAACCGCGGGATGGGCGTTGCTATTGCACCAAGACCGGCGCCCCATTGAACGCGACGCGGTTGTCGTATATGGTGACGGGCTTTGCATCGCGGAGCGGCAGTATGAAAATTCACGAATATCAGGCCCGAAGTTTATTATCCGAGGCGGGCATTCCAGTGCCGGCGGCGCGCACCGCCAGTTCCCCCGCGGAGGTGCGCGCGGCGTTTAAGGCCAACGGCGCCGCCGTGCAGGTGGTCAAGGCGCAGGTGTTCGCGGGCGGGCGGGGCAAGGCCGGCTTCGTAAAACTGGTCAAATCAGCGGATGAAGCCGAAGCGGCGGCTGATTTCATGTTCAAAAACCGCATGATCTCGGCGCAAACCGGCCCCGAAGGCATTGCCGTTGAAAAGGTGCTGATCGCGGCGGCGGTGGATATTGACAAGGAATTTTATGTGGGCGTGGCGCTGGATCGGGCCCGCGGCGTGCCGGTGCTCATTGCCTCCAGGGAAGGGGGCGTGGAGATTGAAACCGTGGCCCACGAGCGGCCGGAGGCGATTTTGCGCGAGCCGCTGCACCCACTGCTGGGCCTGGAACCGTTCAAGGCCCGCGGCCTGGCGTATGCATTGGGCTTTAGCGGCAAGCCGGCGGGCGTTGTGGCGGATATTATCAGCAAATTGGCGGCGCTGTTTTTGAAGTATGATTGCACCATTGCGGAGGTCAATCCGCTGGTGCTGACCAAAGACGGACAGATTCAGGCCATTGATGCGAAACTGAACTTTGACGACAACGCACTGTTCCGTCACGCGGAAATTGCCGCCATGGCCGACCCCAGTGAGACCGACCCGCTGGAGGTGCGGGCCGCCAAAGCCAACTTAAATTATATTAAACTTGACGGCACGATAGCCTGCCTGGTGAATGGCGCCGGCCTGGCCATGGCCACCATGGATGTGGTGCAATTGCATGGGGGCAGCCCGGCGAACTTTCTGGACGTGGGGGGCGGCGTGAAACCGGAGGGGGCGATCGAGGCATTTCGCATTTTGCTTTCAGACCCCAAGGTGCGTGGCGTGCTGGTGAACATTTTTGGCGGCATTGCGCGGTGTGATTTAATCGCCGCCGCGCTGCTGCAAGCCGGCAAGGAAGTTGGCTTCCGCGTGCCGGTGGTGGTGCGGCTGGAAGGCACCAACGTAAAAGAAGCGCGGGAGATGCTGGCCGGAGCACAGCGGGATCTACCCACGCTGCAAACCGCCACGGATTTGACCGATGCGGCGAAAAAGATCGTGGCCGCCGCCGGTGGCCGGTAAGCGGCCCCGGCGCCAGCGAACGGCGCCAGGAGACGCCCGTAAGAAACCATTTTTAAGAACAATTACACAGGTGCGCACATGGCAATTTTAGTGGATAAAAATACCAAGGTGATCTGCCAGGGCATTACCGGCAGCGGCGGCGGGGCGTTTCACACCAAGGGATGCCTGGATTATGGCACCAAAATGGTGGGGGGAACCAGCCCCGGCAAGGGCGGGCAGAAAGACGCCAACGGCCTGCCCATTTTTAACACCGTGCGCCAGGCCGTGCAGGCCACGGGCGCCACGGCCACCATGATCTTTGTTCCGCCGCCCTTCGCCGCGGACGCCATCTGCGAAGCCGCGGATGCGGGTATCACGCTGATCGTGGCCATCACCGAAGGCATTCCCACGCTGGACATGGTGAAGGTGAAAAAATATCTGTCAGATTATCCGGCGGCGCGGCTGGTGGGCCCCAACTGCCCCGGCGTGATCACGCCCGGCGAATGTAAAATTGGCATCATGCCCGGATATATTCATAAGCCCGCGGAAAAAGGCCGCAAGGCCGTGGGCATCATCAGCCGCTCCGGCACGCTGACCTACGAGGCGGTGTGGCAAACCAGCAACCGCGGCTGGTCGCAAAGCACCTGCGTGGGCATCGGCGGAGACCCGGTGAAGGGCCTGGACTTTATTGATGTGTTAAAACTGATGCAGGAAGATCCCGGCACTGACGCCATTGTGATGATTGGCGAAATCGGCGGGACGGCTGAGGAAGACGCCGCGGCGTATATTAAAAAACATGTTACCAAGCCGGTGGTGGGTTTCATCGCGGGGCGCACGGCGCCGCCCGGCAAGCGCATGGGCCACGCCGGCGCGATTATCAGCGGCGGCGAAGGCACGGCCCAGAGCAAAATTGAGGCGATGCAGGCCGCGGGCATCCATGTGAGCATGTCACCGGCGGACATCGGCGGCACGTTGGCCGGCGAGGTTGCCAAATAACCTATGGATGGCCCGTTTGCATGGTATCTGGCCGGGCAACTGCACGATGCGGCGGCGGGGCGCGCGGTGGAACGCATTGACGTGGCGCCCGGGCGCTGGCAAGCCAACGTGATGTTGATGCACTGCGCCGGGCAGGTGCTGCAACGGGTACACGCCCGGGGAAAATGGCTCATTTTTGATTTTGCCCACGGCGTTACGTGGCTGTGTTGCCTGGTTGGCCGCGCCAAATGGGTGGTTCGGTCGCCGGTTAACGACGCGGCTTCCGGCGCGATGCCGTCGGGGTACTCGCCGACCTTTGCAACTCCCACGATACGCCCGCGCGGGCGCGCGAAGCGTCCCGCCGCCGCGATGCGCCCTGGCCTGCTTGAAATTCACTTTCGCGAAGCGGGATCGCTTCAGTTGTTTGGCCGCCCCTTGCTCTTCACCCTGCCCATTGACCTGGCTATGAAGCACCCGGAACTGACCGCTCTGGGCCCGGATGTTGCCGCGGAAACCTTTGATTTGGAAGATGCCTTGTACCGCATACGGCAAAACCCGCAAAAAACGGCGGCGGCGGCATTGTTGGACCAACACATCGTCAGCGGTTTGGGGAATGCCTTGAAGTGCCAGACCCTGTTCGCAGCGCGGCTGCCGCCGGGCCAGAAGCTTCATTCGCTGTATGCATCTGAGTTGTCCCGCTTGGTGGCCCACGCCCGCGCGGCCGGCCAAGACGCCCTCCTGGCTTTGCGGCAGGGCCAGCCGATCCGGTATGCCGTGTACGACCGGTTGGGCGAGCCCTGCCCGGCTTGCGGCGCCGATATTCAGGCCGACCGTTCCGGGGTCGATGGCCGCTGGACATGGCACTGTCCGGTCTGTCAACGTCTGCCGGAAACGCCGGGCCTGTTTGGTTAACCGCGTAAATAACGTAAAATGGTGGCGTGAGCGCGTTGCCCCGCCGCCCTTGGGCAGGTTGGGATGATGCCGATAACGCGCGCCCGATTCGGCACTAAATCAAAACATTATCGGTCCGGCCATGATTATTTCGTGAAATGCCATTGCAATGCGCCCCCCATATTTGGTATTTTATGAAAATGGCGACCTCAACGAAGACTAAATCG
>JAJZCU010000272.1 GCA_021828935.1 Planctomycetota bacterium
ACAGCGTTTCTGGAATGGCGCCGCAGGAAACTTCCACGAACGGCTTGTCTTTGCGGCCGCTGCGGTAGTGAATGGCCCGCGCCACCATGGATTTACCGGTGCCTGATTCGCCGGTCATCAACACCGTGGTGCGGCTTTCGGCAACCGCTTCCAATAGATCGAACACCTTGAGCATTTTGTAGTCGTGGCCCACGATGTTATCCAGGCCAAAGCGCATCTCAAGCTGCTGCTTTAACTGGTGATTTTCAGAAATGAGGCTCTGCTGCTTCAGCGCCTTTTCGACCACGACGCGAATTTCATCGTCGACCACGGGCTTGGTAAGATATTCGAATGCGCCCATCTTCACGGCTTCCACCGCGTTTTCGATGGTTCCGTAGCCGGTGATCACCACCACCACCACGTCGGGGTGATTCTGCCGAATGGCGCGCAGCAGTTCCAAGCCGTTGGTGCGGGCCATGTTCACATCGGTGATGACCACCGCGAAGCGTTGCGCGGCCAGCATTTCAATGGCGTCGCTGCCGTCACTGGCGCTGTGAACATCGTATCCCTCCAACTTCAGAAACTCCGAAAGGGAGTTGACAATAATTGGATCGTCATCGACCAGCAGCAAACGCGCTTGTCGAATTCGTGGTGTTGCCGGTGGGGCAGCAACTTGGGTCATACAAATCCTCAATGGGACAACTTACTAAGCTCATCGCGAGTTTTGGCGGCGACCTAAGCGGGGCACGATGCTGATCCTGTTATCGGCCTTCGGCGATGGCGCCCTTACTTGCCGTACCCGGCAGCCGCAGCGAAAATTCGCATCCGCCGGCCGGCCGGTTCGTCACGGCAATCGCGCCGCCCATCTTTTCCATAATTTCCTTACACACTGCCAGCCCAAGGCCCGTGCCCTGGCCCAGCGGCTTGGTGGAAAAGAACGGTTCAAAAATGTACGGCATATCTTCCGGACGGATGCCGCGACCCGTGTCCTGAATGCGGACGACAGCCCATTCGCCTTCCCTGTCGTTGATTATCGTCAACACGCCGCCCTGGGGCATAGCGTCGATGGCATTTTTGATGATATTGCACAACACCTGATACATGTTGGAACCAGCGCGGACCGTCAATGTGTGCCGGTGGCTGACCAATATCTCCACGCCCGCACGGTCAGCCAATCCCTGCATGGTTCTTACGGATTGGTCGGTGATGTAGATGAGGTCCGATAACGGGCTGGCAGCGCTGGCGTTTTGCCCGAATTCCAGCAATTCTCGGACAATCTCGGCCATGCGTTTCAGGCCAAACCCAATGTCATCCAGGTAACGCGGCAGATCGTCGTAGTTGTTTTCACGCAGCCGCCGCTGGGCCAGCGCCACATACCGCATAATTCCATCAAGCGGGCTGTTCAGTTCATGCGCAACTTTTGCCGCCAACCGTCCCACCGCAGCCATACGTTCGGATGCGGCCAAGCGTTGCTCTAAGTTGCTGATCTCCGTTATTTCATGCAAGGCCATGATACACCTGCCCTCCGATGATGCGCCCGGAATCGCCCGCGCCGTGAGTTGGGCCAAAAACAGCTTTCCGCCCGGCGTCGTGCATGGCATTCGGGGTATCACCACCGGTTCGTTTGATACCCAAACGCTTTTCAGCATTTGCGTCAATCGAGCCGTTTCATCCGGATGGTTTCCGGTGAGCTGCTCAGGCAACGTGGCGCCCGGGTGCAGAACTTCCAAGGCCGCCGGGTTGGCATAATGTACCCGCAGGTCGCGGTCGAAGAGCACAATGCCCACGGCCACGTTCTGCACCATCTCACGCCATAGATCAGCGGAAAGGGGCGGTGTGTTCGCAGCCGACGGATCAGCGGGGGTATCAGTACTATTAGCCGCGTCGGGCATCGCTGCTGCGGTCTCCATAACCATAACAAAGAGCATACCACATTTTCGGGGGTTGTGCAGAAATTGCGCTTCCAGCCATTCGCAGTATGGCCCGCATCGCCGGCCCAGCGCGGCAACGTGATGACGCATCATTGGTCATCGGCCAACAAATCGACTATCGTGTCGATCATCGTCCGTTTTCAACATTAAAAGGAAAAACAATGGGTGTAACGCGTTCGGAAGTTTGCGCATCGGCCAGCCGCAAGATTGCCGCTTCCAAGGTCAAGGAAATCCGCGCCGTGGTGGGCTTGGACGGCTTTGTGGACGAAATTATCGAAGTGGTGGACAAACGCCGCAACGCCGAATCGTATGACCGCGTGCAGACCATTGGGCAATTGGCCAAAAAGATTGCGGGTGCCGCGGGCGAAAGTTCAAATTATGAGTTGATCACCGTACAACAGAAGCTCGGCGGCAACGGGCCGATTATGGCCAACGCCCTGGCGGCCATCGGTTTGCAAGTGACCTACATTGGCGGCGTGGGATACCCGGCAATTCACCCGGTGTTCCATGAGCTTTCGGCCCGCGCGGAAGTCATCAGCATTGCCGACGCCTGTCACACCGATGCCTTGGAATTTCAGGATGGCAAGCTGATGCTGGGCAAATTGATGGCCACCAATGATGTGAATTGGCCGAACATCATCCAGCGCGTGGGCGCCGAGCGGCTGAACCGGCTGCTGGGTTCGGCCCAGTTGCTGGGCATGGTGAATTGGACGATGTTGCCGCACATGAATGAGATATGGTCGCGTTTATTGTCTGATGTGTTGACGCACTTGCCGCAGGGGCCGCGGTATTTTTTTGTGGATTTGGCCGATCCGGAAAAGCGCACCATGGACGATCTGCGGGCGGCCTTGGCCATGTTGCAGCAGTTTCAGGGGCATCTGGACGTTATCTTGGGATTAAATCTTAAAGAATCCGGGCAGGTGACGCAGGCGCTGGGCCTGCCCGCGGCGGCGAACCCGGAAGCGGCCATTGAGGAAACCGCCGGCGCCATACGCGAAAAACTTAAAATAGGAACCGTGGTGGTGCATCCGCGGCGGGGCGCGGCGGCGGCCACAGCCACCGAAAGCGCGCGGTTTGAAGGGCCGTTTGTGGAAAGCCCCAAAATTTCGACCGGCGCCGGCGACCACTTCAACGCCGGATTTGTCTCCGGTCGGCTGTTGGGGCTGAACTTGGCGGAGTCGCTATGCATGGGGACGGGAACCAGCGGTTACTATGTGCGCACGGCCATCAGCCCGTCGGCGGCTCAGCTGGCGGAATTTATCAAAGAATTGCCCCCGCCGCAGCAGCAGTGATGCCGGCGTAAAAAAAGGACATGGCAATGGCGTTCGCCGGGGAACACGCGAATTTACAACCTGAAAAACCGCTGCGCCTGCGCTGCCGCACGCGAGCCGGCACGCTGGCCGGCGCGGCCACGGCAATTTTGCTGACGACTCTGGCGTTTTTTATTACCATGTTTTCGTGGCATCTTGTGCTGGGCCAATACTTTGGCGTGACCACGGGCGTGCTGATGTACCTGGTGGTGGCGGCGGGGGCGGTGTCGCTGGCCACGTTTGGAATTGATTGGCGACAAACCAGTTTTGATTCAGCGGCGCGCACCGCCACGGTCCGCCACCGGTGCTGCGGCGTGCCGGTGGGGCCGGCCAGAGTTCTGGCATTTTCAGATATTGAAGCGGTTACGGTGAAGACTACGGACGTGGGGAGTTTTCTGTTATTAAAATGCACGCATGCCCCCGGCCCGCAGCCGGTGGCCGAAGGCCCGCAGTCGGACATGCTCGCTTTCGCCTCGCGCATCCGGCGGCTGTTGGCGGGGGAAGCGGGCGTCTGATCTTCCGTGAACGCCGCGTCAAAGAGCGCCGGCCAACTTCACGCAAATAAAAGCGACAACACCGCGAACGGCGTGTGCCCCCGCCGCGTGACAGGCGGCAACTGCGCCCACTCGCCCGCAGGCGCATTTTAGCCGGCATATAAATATGCCGGCGGGCCAAGCCGCAGGCGCAGGCACACGGGCGCATAGATTGGCTGGTTTCATTTTTGACGCGCCGGGTTGCGGAGAAGTATCATCTATTGGGCTGCAAAAGCGCCGGCCAACCAGATGCTTCCGTCGTTTGGGTCAGGCACTGTTTTCTATTAGTCTACAGTGAGCTTTACGCCTTCAAACTCACCTGCATTTTTCCAAGGGGCGATCGTGGCACGTTTCCCAAAACTGGCCGCCATAAATTGCAAAAATATCCTGCGGGAGGGGCACAAACTTTCGTTACTCGGCGCGGCAGTGGTTGCGGCAAGCGTGGCAGCCCAATAGATGAT
>JAJZCU010000273.1 GCA_021828935.1 Planctomycetota bacterium
GGGTTTACCCGGTACACGGCGCCGCCGTAGCTGATGTATGCCCAGCGGTTGTGGGGCGACATGGTGGAACCGTCTATCATGGTCACGTTATGATGTTTGACTATGTTTATGCCATGGCTGGGCGGGATTTGCAGCCGGCGGACGGTTCTCGTGCCATCCTGCACGAAAATGCGGTGACGTTTTACCAGGCCCAGAAGGTATATGTCGCCGGGCATTTTGGCGATGGTGCGTTCAAACAAGCGCGCGCCTAAGTTCCATTCCCGTACCGCGCCGTCGCCCCCGCTGTACAGGGTGCGGCCGCGGGGACCCACGGCCAGGCGGAAAAGGCAGTCATCTTTCACCGGAAAAATGGCGGACTCGCGATTGGCCTTCAAGTTCCACAGGCGGATGGCGCCGGTGCAATCTCCGGTCAACAGGTATTTGCCGCCGGGTACGAAACAAACCGTCAGAACATGCCGGGGGTCTAAGAAGATGTTTAATAACCGGCCGGTCCGCACGTCCCACACGCGGGCGGAATCGTCGTTGCCACAGGACGCCAGCAGTTTGCCGTCAGGTGAAAACGCGACCTGGTTGATCACATTGGTGTCGCCGCGGAGCACGCGCACGGGCCGGCCGGTTTTTACGTCCCACAGATGGGTCATCTGGTCATCGCCGCCGGAGGCCAGCAGGCGGCTGTTGGGCGAAAAGGCCAGCGTTTCCACACTGTTCTCGAAGCCCGAAAAGGTGCGGCAGGGCAACTGGGCGGGCCGGCCATTGACCGGCGGGGCAGTGGTAATACCCGTTGGCGGGGGCTTTGGCGGCTGCGGTTTTTTGGCGCGTGCGACAGCGCTCGCGGCGGCCGGGCGCTTAACGGGTGCTGAGGCCCCCGGCGCGGCGTGTGGAGGAACCGCGGCGTTCGCGCCGCCCACGACGGCGATGCCCAGAATGAATGCCATGAGCCTGGGAACCGCGGCACGCAGTGGAAAATCAAGCTTGGCCATGAACCTGCTCCCGATTAAAGTATTGTGCGCCAGGAAAGCTATTGAATTGGCGACGCCACCGCATCAGTATACCGTGTGCCGCAGGTGTGAACATATGCCGCGTTCGACTTTTTTATTCGCGGGCGCCATGGCCCTGACGCTGTGGACGGGCGGCTTGCATCCGGGCTGTTCAACGGCCGCAGGCGCAGTGGCCACGGCGAAGAGTATCGACGCCAAGGCCAGGCGCATCGACGCGCCGTGGGCCGCAGCAAAGGTGCGCGCGGAAGTGCGCCGGGCACTGGCCGGGCTTACCGCGCCGCGCTGGACCACGCGCCAAACGGCCAACGCCGCCATCATGCGGCTGCCCGCGGCGGCGGTTCCGTTGTTGGAAAAGGCGTTGCGCAGCGGCACGCTGGGCCCAGGGGCGGCGCTGCCCCTGGCGCGGGATATTCCAACATTAAAACTGACCGTAATCCGCAACGCGCACACCTTGCGCATGGTTCATTGGATTAACCGCCAGATGCTCGCGGCGTATAAGAATCCGCCCAACAAAACGCCCGCCTGGGACGCGGCGGCGCGCACCGTGTGCCGGCTGCTGACCCGTGTGCATACGGCGTGGCTGACCGCGGCACAGAAGCGGCGGCTGAAGAGCGCGGCGAATTTTATTTGGAAACAGGGCCTCGGCCAGTGCCCCAGCGCCGTGACCGCCTACAGCGAGGCCCGCGTGAAGGCCCTGGAGCATCAAACGCCGCTGAACAAGTTGCTGCCGTGGGTGGCGTTCGCGGCGCGGCATCTTGAAGCGCACGCTCCGGCTTTTTGCGTGTTCGCCACGAGCAATTGGTACGCCCAGTTGTTATTTCGGGCCAGCCCCGGAACGCCCAGTCCGCTGGGTATTATTTACCAACATCGGGCCGTGGCGAGTCTGCAAAAGTTAATGGCGCAGCGCGGGGTTCCCCGGTCGGTTCTTTCCGTGGCGGTCCATTGGTCGTTTGTGACCGACGCCCTGCGCCCCGGCGATGACTCGTGGCTGGCGCGGTATACCCTGGCGCCCCAGCTGCGAGCCATGCACAAAAATAATTATTATTCTTGGTTGATTAGCGCCAAACTTGCCCTGGAATTTTACCAGGACGATACTTACAACGACCCCGCCCGGCTGCCCGCCGACTATAAAATAGTGGCGAAGTATGCCACAAAATCCTGGCGCCTGGCGCCCTATCTCACCGTGGCGTCGTCGCTGATGTTGCGGGCCTGCGCCATCGCTGGGAGGCCGCCGGCCGAATTTAACAAATGGTTCAAGCGGCTGAGGGTGGTCGCGCCAAACGATTATCGCGCATACTTGGAAAAGCTGACTTATTTGCAAATGAACTCTCCGGGCTCCATGAAGCAGGCCATGCTTACTTTTGGCCGGGAATGCCTGGCGGAAGGCAATTGGGCGGCGCACATCCCGATGATTCTGGTGATTGCCCGGGAGCGGCTGGATCATTATAGCATGGATATGTACAAGTACTATGCGAAGCCGGCGGTGTGGCGCGATATCCACGCGGCGTTTGCGGGTTTTCTGCGGCACTACCCGCACGACACGTACCACCGCAGTTGGTACGCCATGCTGGCCTGCTGGTGCGGACACTGGAACACGGCGGCGCGGCAGTTCAAAATCATCGGTCCGCACGGGGCCATGGGAATTTTTCACAGCCGCGCCGTGTTTCATTATTATCGCCGCGAGGCCCTGGCGCGCGCCGCTGCCGGGGCGCGCGGGTATTAAACGCCCCAAGACCTGTTTTGGAAGTTTCACGCATGCCTAAAAAGTCCAATGAACCCTCCCGACGATATCATGACCGCGTAGCCCGGCGGTACGACGCCATTTATGACGACCCATTCTGGGAATTTCACGACTGCATCACCTGGAACCATCTGAAACATTTCGTGCCGCGGGAGCCGGCCGCCGCCGTGCTGGACTTGGGCTGCGGCACGGGCAAATGGGGGCTGCGATTATTAAAGATGGGGTTTGCGGTAACGTTTGTGGATCATTCACAAAATATGCTTGAAGAGGTGCAGGCCAAGCTGGAGCGCTGGAAACAGCAAAGCGATCTTTCCGCCAAGGCCGCACGGGGCGCGGTGCTGGCGGCTGATGCGCTGGACCTTGGCGCCTTGCCCCCGGAGCATTTCGCTTTGGTCGTAGGCATGGGGGATGTGGTAAGCATTTGCGGCGATGCGGGAAAGTGTCTTTCTGAACTGCGCCGGGTGTTAAAACCCGGCGCCGTGGCCGTGTTCACCGTGGACAACGCCTTGGCGGCGATCGACCATTTTGTGGATAAGGGGGATCTGGACGCCTTGGACGCCTTTGCCAAAACCGGCCGCACGGCCTGGCTTACGCAGGACAAAAGCGAACAGTTCCCGCTGCAAATGTTTACGCCGGAAACCACGCGAAAACTGGTGCGCAACGCCGGGCTGGAATGGGATTCCATGATCGGCAAGACGATCATCCCGGCCCGGCTAAATAAGAAATTATTCGAATCAGAGCGGGCGCTGGTGCGGCTAATAGAGATGGAAGAAACCCTGGCCCGCGATCCCGCCGCCGCCGCGCGGGCCAGTCATTTGCAGGTTGCGGCCCGCCGGCCGTAAACAACCTCGGATGGCCCAGAGGGCGCCCCCGGACGAAAGCGGATACGACCCAAAAGTTTTACCACACCCCAGCGCCGGGCAGATACACGTTGGGGCGGACGGACCCTGCGTGAAATGTTTCGGGGGATCTTGGGCCGAAGTTTCCGCAGCGAAATGGGCCCGGCATGAGGTTCCTTGCCGCCCCTTTTCTGACGCCCGTACCTGACCTTCCTCCGTTCGTTCTCGGCGTTCCCACCGCCTCAGCGTTTTTTTTATTTGGCCTGTGCGGCGCCGTGCCTCTGAAAAAAATGTGTCATCGGGCGTCCGCTCGCGGTATGCGCGTTGCATCCGGCGCGGCGATGAACAAATGGGGCAAACGGTGCGGCGGACCCTGGCGACGTGCTTTTGGCAATTCAAGGCCGTTCGCCATAGCTCAAGCCGCCCCTCAAAAATTCTGCATACCAATCTTCGCGGTGGCCCTGCGCGCTGCGGGCGTCGGTAAAAAGTGGCGATTGCCCCTGGCGCCTGCCCCTGGGCCGGAAACATGTCGCGACCCGGGCAGGTTTTGCCGATTTGTCGGCGGCGGGGCCCGCCCCAAAAAACAATCCATAATTTTCCATTTTTTTCTTGCACGTCCGGAAACATGTGGTATT
>JAJZCU010000002.1 GCA_021828935.1 Planctomycetota bacterium
GGATCCCCCCCGCGGAAACACCAGCCGGAACGTGGCGCCGTCTCCCGGCTTACTTTCACAAAATACCTTGCCCCCGGCGCCGCTGACCACCCGGCGCACCAAGGCCAGGCCCAGCCCGCTGCCTTGCGGCTTGGTGGTAAAAAATGGCTCAAACAGCCGCTTTTGCGCCTCTAAGGGAATGCCCGTTCCACTGTCCCGCACCAACAACGTTACCTCCTGCGCTTCTGAAACGGTGGAAACCACCAGCGTGCCGCCGCGCGGCATGGCGTCCTGCGCATTAGCGGATAAGTTTAACACCACCTGCCGCAATTCATCCGCGTTAATGTTCACCTTGGGGTCCGCAGCGTCCAGATGCGTAACGATGCGTATATTCTTACGCTCCATGGCCGGCCGCACAAAATCCAGAGCTTCGCGCACCACGGCATTCGCAGAGGCGCTGCCGGCCGGACTGACCACCTGCGTACGCTGTAAAAAATCATTGAGCATCAGGTCCAGGCGGCGGATCTCTCGTTCACAAGAATTGGCCAGCTCCACGGGCCGCGCCGCGCCGCCGGGCTGACGCTCCAGCAAACTGCGCAGGGTATGCAGATTAAACTGCAGCGCGGTCAGGGGCGAGCGCACCTCATGGGCCAGCACGCTGGCCAACATGCCGCGCTCCGTGAGCAGGCTCGTGCGGGCCAGCGAGGCCTGTTCCTGTCGCCGACGGTTCTCCTCAAACTGCCGCGCCGCCACCACCATGGCGGCCACAATAATCGCCGCCCCCCCGGCCGTAAACAGCCCCGCCTGCCGAACCAGATTCCACCGTCGCGACCAAAAGGCCTGCGCCAATCCGCCGCGCCAGTACCCCACGCTTAAGTAATCTACTGCCCCATGCCGGAAGCGCAAACGCACCGTAACATTCAAGTATTGGCTGGTATCTGCCTTTTGCCATGGTAATTCGGAGACTTGCCGGATGCGCGCACGCTGGCCCGGCGCCAATGCCGGCCATCGCGCCGCCGGCAGCGACCCGTCAATGGTCGACTTGCCCAGGCGCAACGCGCCGTGCGCCCGGGCTTGCGCCAATAGTGCTACTACGCCGCTTTTATTCCACACCAACACGTAGCCGACATGCTGTTGGTTCAACCCCCGCCGGTTTAGAAACCCCGCCTGCTGGTACGCCCATGTTAAATAACTGCCGTAACGATCCACCGTCGGCGCCGGCCGGGCCTCCAGGGACGTGGCCAGCGCCGCGGTGTTATCGCGTGCGGCATTGCGCCAATCTTCTTGAAATCCCACGTACGACAGATACAGCGACCACGCCAGCGACACCACGATCCACGCCGCCATGATGCCCAGGGCTATCCACAAAATGCGGCGGCCTTCAGGCCTGTGTAGATACTTGGAAGCAACCATACGCGAACCGCCGTGCAACAACCAATCGCCGGTTTCTTTTTTGAGATGCCACCGGCGCAAATTTTCGCGAAAGCAGCGGGTGCTCGGCGGCGATTAGAGTACTATACCGCGGGCGGCGCCCGATGGCACATTTTTGTCCCGCGCAGCATGGCGTTGCACCGGCAAAAGAAAAAACGCTGAGACGGTGAGAGCGCTGTGAACGCACCGGAGGACGACCGGGAGAATGGGCGGACGAAGACCGCCGGAGTTTTGGTGTCTTTTCACCTGCTGGGCCGGGAGCCATGCTGGATCAGGCCCCCCCCGTGTGATGCGCCATGGCAGCAGCGGCCCAAACGCCCCTGGGGCCGCACTCGCGTTTCTCCCCGGCGTCTCAGCGACCTCTGCGTCTCAGCGTTTTATTTAACAACATTCCATCGTCGTGGGCATTCGCGCACCCTGCACTGCCCGCTGACGGCAAAACAATCCGCCGAGATTTAACGGCCAACGTGGCCGACCGCCGTTCCGCCGGGGATTAACTGGGCTGCCTTTTTTTACCAACGTTTACGTCCACGGTAAAAATCCCAGCGCATTTTCCCGATACATCTTCCGCAGCACCGATTCAGGCAAATCCAGCCCGCGCAATTGCGGCCGGCCTTCCGCGGCGTCCGGATCTTCAATGGGCGATTCACCGATAATGTCGCTCTCCCATTGCATTAAGTGCGTCCAGTAGCGGCTGGCATAATGATCAAAGCCGTACTTGTCGCCCACCACCAGGTCGCTGCCGAACATCACGCGGTTTTGCTGGCGGATTAAAAACGCCCGAACTCGGTCGGGGTCTTGTTGGGCAATGGCGCGGACAATCCATTTTGTGGCGCTGGAATCCAGCGAATAGTGTGGGAACCGTTCCAAGCGGCGTTCAAGCGCGTCCAAATCTTCCAGACTGCCGCCCATGTGCGCGCCCATGTGAACGCGGTCGGGAAATTGTTCCAACATGCGATCGAGCATCTCAAACTGGCTTTCAAACGTGCCATATTGGGCCACGTCCGCATACCGCGCGCGGGGAGCGAACCAAGCCTTCGGATCGCCCACATGCGTCATAAAGTGAAAGCCCAGCGTGTAGGCGTGCCGCACCACGCGCTGCAGCAATGGATGGTTCAGATCCAAACCGCTGCGCTTGCGCGTGCCCGGCGACAAATGAAATTTCGCCAGCCGCGAACCCTTCTCATAAAAGCCGTCCAGACGTTTCATCCAGTCCGTGACAAAGGCCTCCGTGGGCCCGGCATCCTGCCACTTTGGAACGGCAATAAAATGGAATCGGCCGGGAAAATGTTGTTGAAAAGCGTCCACATCTTCCAGCGGCGCCATGGTCCAGATTTCCCGAATGCCGTAGGCGTCAGCGGCCTCCAGAAAGCCCCGCGTATGCTCAACGTTATAAGTATGTGTGTGTACATCAATAATTGGCACTTCGATGCGCCGCGCCGGGACGGCGCGGTAGTTGATGCCCAGACGGTTATGCGGCAACGGCGCAGGCGCAGTGCCGCCCCCCGATTCCGCCCCCGCCCCAGCGGCTGGCGTTTGTTGTGATCCTTGGGATGTTGTGGCAGTCATGGCAAAAGTCCTCGTCATTCGCTTGTCAAAAGAACGCCTTACATTGTATACCACACGCGGCAAGCCTATGACACATTTTTCCAGACGCACGGCGCCGCAAAGGCTAACTAAAAGAACCGCTGAGACGGCCAGAGCGCCAAGCACCAACCCACGAAGGTCAGGGGGGCAGATGCGTGGTAGGGATCGCCGAATTATCAACTGTCGCAGGACGGGGCGATATGGCATTACCGCTTTGGATATTGAATGGTTACGCGCCTTTGGCGGGACGGGCGTGCCGTCGCCTCCCTTGGAGGCATGATAATAGCCAGGGATGAAATCCCTGGTCGCCCAAGCCGTATAAATTGATAGTCCCCCTGGGGACGGATGAATTTCTGATGCGTTATTGTGCGTGGATTTCGGGAACCGCGATTCAGCCGTGCCTGCGTTCCAAGGGTTCACCGCTGGCTATTTTCCGACGCCCAGAGGCCTACCGGTTAACGGCTGGCGTGGGTTTCTTCCATATTGCATCTGGCCCGGGGCCCTGGCGCGGCGCACGCCGCCGGGGGCGTTCATTCGTCCCTGCGGGACTTGGAATATCCTCGCGCCTTGCTCCAGGGGTTTCACCCCTGGCTATTTTCAGACGCCCGAAGGGCTACGGGGCACAGGCCATGCCCGGCCTGATAAAAATCCCCGGACATTAAACGGCTGCGCGCCATCGTCGGCTGCGACGCAATAAAAGTGCTGGAAGTATGGACGGTATGGGTTGCCAGCCGAAAATGACCGCGACAGTTGTTTACTCGGAGACCCGAAGCAGCCTCATGCCAAGCCCAATCCGCCGCGGAAAAACTTGGACCCAAGACCCCCAAAGCATCGTCCCACGGCTCCCGGTCGTCTCAGCGCTCTTCGCGCCTCCGCGTTTTATTTTATAAACTTTCATTGGCCGCGTGCGTCCACGCACCCAGCGCTGGCAGCGCCGACCGCAAACGTGCCGCCCAATTCCAAATTGCGCCCTAAGTTATGCAATTTCATCATCGCGAGCGTGGTACTTGGGATTCAGCACCTTCAAAAATGCCGCCGAGCGCGTGTCCGGCAAATTTCGCAACACCACCGGCCGCACCACAATGCCCTCACTGTGGTGCAATTCCTTGCCGGAAACCTGTTCATTCTTTTTAGCCAGTTCGCCCAATAATTCTTTCTTAAATGGGCCGGCATACAGCACCGGAACCCAATGGTCCTGAAGGGCCGGCGGCAACGCTTCGCGCGGCACATCCGCGCCGTCGCAGGTGACACGATAAAAATAAATCGACGGTCTGACCTGGCCATATTTCAAATGTTGGCACGGAATCACTTCGCCCCAGGCCTGCAGCGAACAACCGGGCCGAAATTCCGCCAGCGCCGCCGCCGCGCCGGGCGTGTTGGTCAGCGCGAACCAATAAATATTGTCCAGGGTGTACTTCAATCCCAGCCGCCGGTTTAACAGCCCTTTTGAACTAACCTTTAACTCATCAGAGCGCGATGAGCGAAGAATGGCAATCTGTGAACCGTGCAGTTTTTCCGTGATAATCACCGGTTCGCCCTCCGGAATGGCCTCGGCAAAGATCTGATAACGCTCCACATCATGCTCCCCCAATCGCTGCGCGTCCTGCCAGTAATCCTGCAGATTTTCCACATCGCCGGCCATGCCCAGCGGAATCGGCGGTTCATATTTGGTAATGTCCAGCCGGGCTGACAAATCCTCCCGCCGCGGAATGTCTGTGGTTCCCAATTTTCTATAGACAAAATCCAGCGGCAGCAGCACGCCGTCGGATGGTTCCCCGCGCAGCGTCACGCCGTGTACGCGGTCATGCTGTGCCCCCACCAAATAACTGTTGCCGGTGGACGATTTGTAATGGTCGCGAATTTCCTCCGGAAGAATCGACCGCTCCGGGGCAAAGACCACCAGGTCGCCCGTGGAATACGTCCCTTTTTTCGTAACAATTTGAAACAGCCCCACCTTCCCAATTTCCAGCGTGTCAGCGTTCGGGTGCGGGGTTAGCGTAATATCGTCGGCAATAACTTCCCAGGTGGCCATGGCTGCTCCAAAAAATCAACGTTTACGATAAACGGCAATGGAGAAATGGGCAATAAGAGCGATGGGCAGTGTGGCGCGGCCGCAGGTGTTCGGCAGAATGGCGCGGGGCGGCGTCCACCATGGACCGCGAACGGTGCGTTCGCAGGCGGCAGGCAGCGGCGGTGACGGGCCACGGCGAGCGATCCGCTCGCGGTCCACGAAGCGTTGGCGGGCAAAAAACCGTGGCATCAACTATTGACGGCGGCCAGGATGGCCGCCCCCAGAGGTTGTTTAATGTTCAATCGCCTGCCATTGCGCCCACGCCGTGGCCAGCGGCTTTATCCACTGCTTTGGCGCGTGGCGAAGGAATTTCTTATGCCATAACGCAGTGTCAATTCCTGGCTTCCGGCGGTCACCTTTATCCGCGGTCTTCCCCGGCCCTATTTCTTGTTAATGTGGCCTGCCGCACCACGCATTTTTTTCAACGCCGCCTCGCCCATGCGCAACTCCATCATAAGCCGCTGCCTGGGCGACAGCTTCTTTTGTCGCGAAACGAATTTAGTTATTTTAATCAACGTCGCCGTCGGCAATTGTAAGGCAGCCGCGCGAAGCCGTTTCAAGACGCTTGCCGGGATCGGCGCCGCCGGATCCCACGGCCCGCGGCCGGGCACATGCACACGCAATTCAATTGGCAACAGCTTTTTTTGCCGAAACGAAACGCGCCCCGCCAGCCCGTCAATCGGGAACATGAATAACCCCTGCTTGGTTTTAACGTATGTTGGATAATCAGCGGGCCCCAGCGGAATCTTGAAATCCAGCGACAGCTTCCGGCGCTTGATGGTCCAAACGACCAGCTGCGGCGTCTTGGCCTGCTGGTCATACACAAAAAGGTGGTGGCCGATGATGGTGGCCACCATATCGCCCGACCACGCCCACGGCGGCATTTTGTTGGGCTTTACGCGCCTGCCCCACCCCGGCAAATGCCGCCTGAGTCGCAACGAGCGCAGCCCGGCTCCCGGCGCGGCAAGTTCGCGGCCCGGAATCGTCGCCCGGAGGCCGCCGGAAGCGCCGGATACCACGTATATATTCTTGTTGGATGCCAGCCATAAACGCCGCTTGTATGCATGCAGGAAAAACGCCGGGCCCTGGGCATCGCGCCCAAGCATGAGCGCCTCTATTTTTGGACCGTACAGCCGGGGACGCATCATGGTCTTCCGCCACACCAGCCGGAGATGGCCTTGCCCCGTGAGCCTCTCCATCGTGATGTGGGTTTCACCGGATACGACCAACCGCCCGCCCCCACCGGGAATCCAATGCGCCGCGGCAATGTAAATCTTGGGATTTGGCGGCTGGGGCCGCAAGTGCCGGCCGGAGTCAAAGGTGAGGATAAAGTTGTGGCCAAACGGAAACACGCCCACCTTCGAATTCATGAAGTCGCCCGCCCGGCCCGGCACAAAATGAACGAATCGGAATTTTGGCCCGGGCAGCATCTCAACCAGCCCGGTCCCCTTTCCGGCGCCAAGCCAGCGTTTCTCGCCGTTTCCCTGGAACTGCAAAAAAAACCGGGCATGGCTGCCACCGCCCAGCCACGTCACGCCCTGCGGGAAGGTGGAGCCGGGCTTACGCGGGATCGGCAGCAGGTTCCAGCGCAGGATATTCCCCTGCGAGACCAGCATATATTTTGGCCCCATGGCGACGTATCCACCGCCGGGCAGCGGCTCAACCGGCGGAAAAGCCTCCAGCAGGTGGTGCGTGACGACCACATGGGGACCGCGCGGCGGCCTGGCGCCGGCGGCATCCGCGCGCGCGGCGAAAAAAAGCAGCAATGCCGTGCAAACGGCGACGGCCTTGGCCGAACCAGAACCCATCAACAATTCCTTATTCCGTGTGATAAAGTATTCAAGCGGCAAGCGGCGAGAAAAAAGGCGCCCGCGCGGGCCGCGGGTCTTTATGGCGTGAATTTTTTGTTAAATAACTTGCTCCCACCAAGCTTGGCGCCCAGATCCAGCGCGCTCTCAATGTCGCTGTACACTGTGGCGTCGGTGGTCTCGGCGGTATGCACGACGTTTTGAACCACATCCGCGTTCAGCCCCGCTGCCGCGCCGTCCTCGGCGCTGGTCTGCAAGACGATCAGGTCGCTGTTGGCCGAGGTCACCCCAGGGCCCAGGCCTACAATATTGAATGCATTTTCAACGGCCGCCCACGGGGCGCCGAGCCCGCCGCCGCCGTTGCCCGCGATGCCAGCAATGGGCAGCCAATTCACGGATGCCGTGGCCGAGTCAATGTCGTTGGTCGCCGATGATATAGTGGAGAGATCCCAGAACGCGGCGTCGTCCTGCGTTCCGGTGAGCGGCACCAAGAACTTGATCTGGTTGTAGCTAAAGTTCTGCACGATGTACGATGCGACGGGCGATCCTTGGAACGGCGAGCCGACGGAGATGAACCGTCGGATGTCGCCAACCCCGAAATTCAGCGCGCGCTGGAACGGCTCGTTGGTGCCTGACCCCGCCGGGAAGCCGTCCCCGCGATTGAGATTCGTGTTGGCCAGGCCCGCGGCGTACCAAGCCGCCAGCACGCCCCCCATGCTGTGCCCCACGACATCAAGGCGCGTGGCCGCGATCTGCGCCGTTTTCGGATTGTTCGGGAACTCATCCCCAAACACGGTCGCCGCAATCTCGTCGGGCACAACGTTGCAGTTCCCGGCGTAGCCGCTGTCGTTCTCCGCACTGTAATTGGCCTCGACCGCCTGCCCCGCCGGAAGGCCCTCGGCCAAGAGGGCGGCGGAAAGGCCGGACCATGTCGCCGGCGAAGAGAGAAACCCGTGGACCAAAATTATTTGCGGGCGCACGACGTCGAGATTCCCTGTGGCAAGCGTACCGCCACCGCCGCTTACTGTCAGCGTTATCTTGGCATTTTGCAGCGGGACGGCGGTGTCGGAAGCGGCCGTCGCCGGGAACTTGTATTGGTCAGGCGGGCAATAGAACACGACGTCGGGACTGCCCGCCGGTATGGTGACGGATGCTTTGGAGCCGGCCGCTCCGCCAAGCGGCGCGGGTAGCGTTGGCATCGCCGCCGACAGCGAGCCGATCTCCGCCACCGGATAATTCCCGTCGGCGATGGTAAAGGTGACGGGGTATGGCGCGGCCGCAGGGATCGATTCCGTAGCGCCTGCTACGGCTACCGTGGCCCACCGGATAACCAGGACGCTGGCGCCGTCGGCAAGCGCACCGGACCTGCTCATGATCTGCGCGTCGGTGAATGAAACCGGCGCCGAAACGCTGGTGGCCAGACCGCCCGCCATGGTCGGGCCGAAGTGCTTGGCGTCGAGCACTTGGAGCTGGTAATGCACCTCGGTATGCACTGCGTCCGGGACGGTTGGCTGCGTTGCGGGCCTTTGGGCTGCCGACGCGAACGGATTGCCGCAAATCAATGCAATCCAAAGCGCCCCCAGTGCGAAGCAAACAGTGACGACGAACGTGAAATTTTTCATTTTTTATCTCCTTTTTTCACGGCCAATTTTGTCATTGCCGCGCGGTCTTTTTTGTAAAAGTTTCGCTGGCGCATGAGGCGCGGAACCGCCAGGAACCCGAACGTGGGGTTTGACAAGCTCAATGATTTTTCGACCTGCCGCGCGGGCACGAAACCCTGCTTGCGCAGCTGCCGTTCTGAAACCGCGAACCGATGCAATATCCAGGCGTCGCGGCCCACGGCCTCCCGCCAGCCCGATGCCCGCGCCGCCAGCGCCGCCCGGCAGGCACTGGCAAAATGTGCGGACCCCAAAAACCAGCGGTACATTGTCAGCGCCGGGGGGTGGCGCAGTTTCTCGGTCATTCCCAGCCGCAGGTTGATGACGTTCGCGGGCCAGCGCCCGTGCGGGCGCGTGGGGGGAGGCGGGAGTTGGTTCATCATTGACAGGGCCGCACGCCGGGTGATTGGGGTGAAAAACGGGGGCGGACGCCGCACCGCCAAATCGAAGGTGAAGGCCTGCACAATGGTGTTCAACGAGTAATTCCGTCCAATTTTCACAGCAAATTGGCCGGGGCCCCGCACCAGAAATCTCGTCCACACGCCGCCCCAGAAATTCACCACCCGCTGGCGCGCGGCGCCACGCCAATGGTTAAAACCGCGCAGATTCAGCGGCGCCTTGGTGGGCTTGGGCCGCACCGTCACCGTGTAGTCCCGGAAACGGTTGTTGCCGGCGTGGCCATCCTTGTTAAATTCATAAATCCCCAGAATATAAAGCCCGGCCGGGACGTTAATTGTGCAGAAAATCCCTGGCCCCTGCCAGGTGTAAGGCAACGCCTCCCCATGGTCATCCCATTCCGATTCGCGCCGGTCGAGGCGGCGGGACGGCGCCAGGCCCTTTAACCATTGCCCCTCCAGATAGCCCTTCGGCATTTCGAGAACACGCGGGTTCGCCGTGTAGAGCCACTGAACCCAGCTGCGCAACCCGTCGCCCGGCAAGCAATGTGGGCCTAGCGCATTCCACCCTTGCGCGTCGCTCCGCCAGCCGTTCATCACAAGGAGGTCGTGCGGCGCCCCCATGGCGCAGAGCAGGGCCCAATATGTGCCGTATCGCCCCAGCCAATTTCCTTGCGTGATCCAGTCCTGATCCAGCGGCACAACGCGCGGCTCACGATCGCGGCGCAGACGCTTTGCGATGGCTTGACGAAAAACAACGCGCTCCGCTATTGCTTGTGCCGGGCTGGCCACCGCCGCCCCGACCGGAAGCGCCACGGCACTGGACTGTTTGTCCTCGGGTTCCGCGGCATTTCCTTGCGCCAAGGCCGGGCCATCTTTCCATTGCTGCACACCAGACCCGTAAAAGCCCACAAGCATCCTGCCGTTTCGCCGCGGCGCGAGGCACGAGACATCAAAGTGCGGGCGAATTTGCGGCGTATACCGCGACGGCTTGGCCGCGTGGGCCGTAACATGGGAAATCTTGCCGGTGCGTTCGTTGAGTACGTCAATTCCCGACCGCCAGAAACCAACCCACAATTGCCCGCCCGCGCCCTGGTTTAAGCATGTGACGTGGTCGCCGCTAAGTAAGCCGCCTGCCGGCACATACCGCGCCGCCGCGGCAATCACCCGCGGCGCCACCGGATGCGCCAGTTGCTGGTCTTTTGCCCGCCAATCGACCCCGCGAACGAAGCGCCAACTCCGGCCCCGGTTGCGGCTCCAGGCCAGCCCCTCATCGGTGCCAACCCAGATCGTCCCTTTTTTTTCAGCAAGCACCGCGTTGATTAAGTTACTAGGCAAACCGCGGCCAACGGGCGTGAGCGGCGGGCTGTTTCTGAACTGGCTGGACACAACGTGCGCAATCCGATATTTCAGCCAAGGCCCTTTGCCCAAACCTCTGCCCTGCGCTGGCCGGTTCCCAACGGGCCGCAGCACAACAAGCCCGTAGCATTCGGTGCCAACATAGGCGCCGCCGCGGGGACCGAACGCAATTGCATCTACCGCGTCGGATGGCAGGCCGTTTTCAGTGGTGATGTAGGACCAGCCCGCGGCGCGGCCCGTTTCCCGCGGGTGGTAGATCGCAAGCCCTGAGTTAGTGGCCATCCAGATTGCGTGGCCCAGCGGGTCCACGGCCAGGGCGACGACATGTTCTCCAATGGGCCCAGCCAGCACATGTTTTTTTTGGTCTGCTAAACAATCATAATTTTGCCAGCGTTTGCCGTTGTAGACGGAGACGCCGTGGTTTAAGTTGCCGGCCCAGATGCGGCCCTGTTTGTCGCAGATCAGGGCATAGGCGTTGTTGTCTCCCAAGCCGTTGGCGGTGGTGAATTGTTTCCAGCGATTGCCGGCGGGCGCGGACGGGTTATAGCGGTACACGCCGCGGTCTTCGGTGCCTACCCAAATGTTGCCAACATTATCCCGGCACATGGAGACGATAAATTTTGCCGGGCAGTGGAGGACTTTTTCGACCCTGGCGCGGGCGGCGGCAAGCGCTTCGGCGCGGGAGATTTTGGATTGTTTGGTTGCGATTTGGGGGTGCTGGCTTCGGCGACGGTCGTAGGCGGCGGCGTGGCGCCGGGGCAATGCTAATAAGGAAAGGCCGGCGAAGGCGAGGACGATGATGTGCCGAGACGGGAACGACGGCGACGGGGGCGAGCAATCCGCTCGCGGTCCAACGGGGCGCGACGACGACGGCGAGCGATCCGCTCGCGCTCCAGCTGCCCGCGGTCCGATTGCTTGCGGCGCAAGACGTTTCATCGCGCGGCCCCCCGGTAAAAAGGGGCAGCAAACGAGCTTGCGCAAAAATGAATATATGTTAATAAAGAAATTTGGGGGGGGGGGGGTAAAATGCGTGGGTTGCTTGCGCATCGGTGCGCGAGCCAAGGGCTCGGCTCGGCGCCTTGAGAAATCGCAACTTTGTCCGCCCCTGCGGCATCAATAGACTCCACGAAATCACGGTCGGGCAACTACCCAACCCGACTGATGGGTAAGATTTACACCACCTTGTGCGCAAAAGCAAGTCACCTGAAAAGATTTTTTTGCGGCATCCGCCAAATTGCAAATTTCGCCGGACCAAAGCCCCACCACGAACCCCCTGTCATTCGCCAAGTTGGTTGGCCAGCCCCGGCCGGCGCGTCGCGCAGCCCCCCAAATGGCGGGCCGCCATCTTGGCCGCCGAAACGTGCGACCGAAATTGTACTGCGTGAACGCAGTGTTATGGCCATGACTAGAGCGGGCTGGAAGCCCACCCCCCATAAAGCCCACCCCCCATTGAGGCCCACCCCCCATGGGATTCCTGCCCTTACGCGGACTTGCGAATGCGGCTGCCTTTTCCTGATAATTCATACACATACGCCAGAATTTCCGCGATGGCCTGGTAAAACTGCGGCGGTACTTCCTGGCCAACTTCCACGCTTTTGTACAGCGCCTGGGCCAGCGGCTTGCGCTCCAGCAGCGGCACATTGGATTCAATGGCCACCTGCCGCACCCGCATGGCCATGAATCCCGCGCCCTTCGCCACCACCCGCGGCGCGGCCATCGTGGCCGGGTCGTACTTGATGGCAATGGCCAGCTCGGTGGGATTGGTCACCACCACATCGGCCCGCGGCACGTCGCTTTGGATGCGTTGCAGCAGCATTTTTTTGGCCATCTGCCGGCGCCGCCCCTTCATTTGTGCGTCTCCTTCCATGCTGCGCATTTCTTCCTTAATTTCCTGGCGTGACATGCGTATGTCCCGTTCAAAGAGAAATTTCTGATAAAGAAAATCCAGCAGCCCCAGCAGGAACAGCACCCCCGCCGCCCGCCACGCCAGGGCGAATGCCATCTGTGCCGCCGCGCGGGCATTGGCCGGAAAGCCCACGCGGGCCAGGGACATAATTTCCGGTATGTCCGCGCGGATCTGGCTGAAGGCCACGGCGCCAATCAGAACCACTTTGACAATGTTCATCAGCATCGCGACCCAGGTCTTCTGGCTGAACAACCGCCCCATACCCATGGACGGCATCAGACGGTTAAAATCCAGCTTCAGCGTGCGCGTGGTGAAGCGCATCCCGGTTTGTAAAAAAGTCGCGCCCGCTGCCACCGCCGCCAGCCCCAGCATCAGGGGAATCACCACATGCAGAATGGTCGGCACAGATTCCTGTAAAGATTGCCGCGCCATGGCGCCGCCGCCGGGCTGGACCGGGGTGGTCAGCAGGGTGCGGAACAACAGGGCCAATTGGGCCATCACGCGGTAGGCAATCATGCGTAAAATAATAATGGAAGCCATGGCCAGGGCGGCATTGGTTAAATCGGGGCTGCGGGCAAATTGCCCCTGGTCAAAGGCCTGCTGGCGCCGCTGGGGCGTTGCGCTTTCTGTGCGTTCATTGTCGGAATCAGCCATGGTTCATCCTCGCCGGCGGGAGCGACATATGGGCCAGGCGCAGAAAAAAGCCATTCCAGGCGCTCTGCCCCGCCACGGCCCAGCCGGAAAGCCCCAGCATGACCACGCCCAGCCCAATGAGCAGATTAATGGGCATGCTGATGATCATTAAATTGATCTGCGCCACGGACTTGGACACCACCGCCATGGTGGCCAGAGAAAGAAAAAATGCCGCCAGCGCCGGCGCCGCTATATTAATAGACAACAGGCACCCCGCCTGCAGCGCCCCCACCAGCGCCGCCACCGCAAACGCGGGGGATATGGCGTGGCCCATGGGAACGTCGCGATAGCTGTACGCCAGGGCCGCCACGAGTTGTTGTTGCCCGCCCAGGCCCAAAAATACCAATACGCCGATCCAATTGGCCATTTGCTCCAGCGACGTGCTTTGCTGCTGAAACTGCGGGTCATACACGCTGGGCAGCGCCAAACCCATTTGTTGCCCCAGCAGGTTGGCCGCCAACCGCAGCGCCGTGAACACCATGGAACACAGCAGGCCCATCAACACCCCCACGCTGGTCTCCCCCGCCGCCGCCAGCGCCATGCCGCCCAGGCTTTCGGGCAGGCGGGGCATGTGCGGAATGCTGCTCCATAAACAACAACTAATCACCACAGCCAGCAGCACCTTTACCTGCGCCGGCAAGCCCACGGCGGTGTACACCGGCAAAAATAAAAACACCCCGGTCACGCGAAAGATAATTAACAACAGCGGGATTAGCAGTGCGGGCAGAAACGAAAGTTGAAATAATGCGTTCATGGCGGAGCCTTGGGGTTAGCGGGGCAGCGTGCCGAGCATATGTTTACCGTAGGAAACCAGCTTTTCGACCATCCACGGCAGAAACAGCACGATGGCCACGGTCATGGCCATGATCCGCGGCACAAAAGAAAGCGTCTGTTCCTGCAACTGCGTTACCGCCTGCACCAGACTGATCAACAGGGCCACCGCCAGCCCTATTAACAAAATAGGACCGGCCACCAGCAGGGTCACGTAAATGGCCTGCCGCAACAAATCCACGCTGTGTCCAACATTCATAACATTCTCCGGGAAAAATCCCGCTTATCGAAACGACCGCAGCAGCGTGGCCGCCACCAGGTGCCAGCCGTTTACCAACACAAACAACAGCAATTTTAAGGGCAGCGAAACCATCACTGGCGGCAGCAACTGCATGCCCAGGCTGATCAGCATGGACGAAACCACCATGTCAATAATTAAAAACGGCAGGTAGATGCGGAAGCCGATGATAAACGCCACTTTCAATTCGCTTAATATATAAGCTGGCACCACGCACAGCGTGGAAACCTGCTGCCAGGTCTTCGGCGGTGTGGTTTCATGGGTTGAAAATCGGTTGAACATGTACACATCAGACTGATCATGCGCCGCCACGATCTGCTTGATCATAAACGTCCGCATGGCCTCCACCGCCTGACCAAAGGCCTGCCCCTGCGAAATTTTTCCCGCCTGGTACGGCGCCAACGCACGGTGATCAATCCGCTGCCAGGTGGGCGTCATCACCATGAACGTCATAAAAAGGGCCAGGCCAATGAGCACCTGGTTCGGCGGCAACTGCGACGTGCCCAGCGCCTGCCGCAGCAATGAGAATACGATCACGATGCGCGTGAAACTGGTGGTCATTAATAAAATGGAAGGCGCCAGCGTCAACAGCGACAGCAGCAGCACAATTTCCAGGGCGGACGATAATTTTTTGGGCGATTGCGTGAATTTCATGTCCGGCAGACGGACCAGGGACTGACCGCGTGCCGAGGCAAGTTGCCCCGGCGCGACGGACGAAACCGTTGAGTTCGTGGAGGTTGTCGCGGGCCCGCCGGGCATCGGGCCGACAAAGTTTGATAAAGATGCTGGTGGCGCAGTTGGCGCGGCGGCCAACGCGGCGGCGGGCATCTGCACGGCCAGCAGCGCGAACAGCAACGCGCCGGCGGCCAGGCGTCGCGGGAAATTTTTGGGGCGTATTGCAGTCATCCTGACCATCTATCACGGCATCCTGCCGAGCGACCATGAAAAAAACTACCGCGATCCTTAATGCATTCTGATGCCTGAGCCCGCAGCCAGGGCACACCGACCGGCACCGGCGGCCGGACGGTTAAATGTCCACTGGCAGTTTCTGCCGTACCGATTGCACTTGCTGGCGCAATTCCATGAGTTGGCGGCGGGCGGCGGCCATCTCGTCGAGTTGATCATCCAGATTATCAAGGTTTTCCGTCTCGCCCTGGGCATCCGCGGAAAGGGCGCCCCGCGATCCGGCAAAATCGTTCTCGCCGGCGATGGCGCTGGTCGCGGCGCCAAACCGATGCGACCGCGCCGGCGGCTGGGTTTCCATTTCCCGCCGCGCATCGGTTAACAGAGTTTTGAATCCGGCCTGCGCCGACCCGCTCTTGGTTCCCTGCACCTGCGCCAGCAGGTTGGCCACCTCCGCGGGGTCATTGACCACCAGCACCGATTGGCTGCTTTCCTTGCCCTGGTTGAGCACTACAATTTGTGAACCAATTCGCACCATGACCAACGACTGATTTTTGCACAGCGGATGGCGCGAAAGGATTTCAAATATCGGCTTTTCTTTATCTCCAGCCGCCCCGTTTTTCTGGTTCAGGCGAACCATCAACGTGCGCCCCACCAATAGCAGGCCCAGCACAATGCCCAATGCCCCCACCACGCGAAAAATGGACCGCCACGCGCTGCTGGCCGAAAACCACGCCGCGCGCGGCGCCCGGGGCTTTCCACCCGGCGTCAATCCAGCAATGGGCGTGTTTTCAATCCGTGACACCGGCTCTGCCGGACTTTTTGAAACGTGGCGCCGCCCGGCCACAGAGCCCGTGAATGATCTTTCTGCCGAGGCGCCGGTAGATTGCTTGTGCATTTCCACTGGCTGATTCTGACGGTTCCGCGTGGCATTGGGTCCCGGCGTGGCGGAGGTCTGCGCCAGCGTCGTGGGGGCCGCCGGCGCATAGCGCGCGCTCGGCCGGGTCATTGGAACACGAACCACTGAGTCGCCGGTCCGCAACGGCGCCGATGGATTCGGAGAGACGCCAACGCCGGCACCATGCGCCGATGGCGCCCCCGTTGTCGCCGCATCAATAATTGGTCGGCCCGCCGCCATTAAATTGGCGGCTGCAAGGCTGCGGCGGCCCCGGTTTGCTCGGCTGCGCGGGCCAAAATCAGTCGGCGTTGCCATCGCATTGCCGCCCACCGGTCTGCCCGTTCGGCGCGATATCGGGGCCTGCGTCGCACGGGCGGATTGTGAAACCCGCCGCAAGTTGCCGCGCGTGACTCGCGCTGCGTGAAGCAAGCCCGGATCAACCGTGTTCACGCTGCGGCGGGCGACGCTTGCGCGACCATTATTTCGGCCACCGCCGGAGCCGGCGGGCAACTGATGGGATGGCGCCCCGGCAGATGCGATGGCGTTCCGACCCGAGCGGGCCGCGGCCGGCCCGCCGGCGCCGGTGCCCGCGCCAGTACCGGCCCGGTTGGCGTTCACGCTGCCAGTGCCCGCGGACCCGTGCGACACGCTCATCTGTGCCATGGCCTGAGCCCGGCATGGTGCGCAAATGCCCATGGCCACCGCCGCCAGCAGTGCCGGTATCAGCCAGCCCATCGTGCTGTTTTCGAGTTTTCTCATACAGAACTCTTTCGCGCTTTTCCGCGGAGATTTCGCCGATGCGCCACGGATGGCGGCGCCACCGCGTCCGGCGCCATTCACACTTTTTCCGCGGTGGTGACGATTTCATTGATGCGCACGCAAAAATTGTCGTTCAACACCAGCACTTCGCCGCGGGCCACCAGTTGCTCATTCACAAAGACGTCCACGGGGTCGCCGGCGAGTTTGTCCAGTTCAATGACGCTGCCGTCACGCAGGCGCAGAATGTCCTCGATCAGCATGCGCGTGCGGCCCAGTTCGATTTTGACGTTCAAATCCACGTCGCGCAACATCTCAATGGTGGCCGGGGAGGCGTCGCCGATGATTTTTTTGAAATTGGGCAGATCGAAATTGCCGGGCATGCCGGTGCTTTCGGAATTGCCGTTTGGATGAACTTCCGGGGCGGTAAGCGTGTCTTGCAAAGCAGGCCTCCTTGCCTCTGTTGGCCACGTTCTGTGGCGGGTTGTGCAATGCCGCAGCAGCCGTTTTCCCCGGCCGCCTTCAGGCATGCAGGTTAAAATTCAGCCCGAAAGGGCGTGCATTTTGGAATTAACAATTTGCGAATCAAATGCCGGCCCAAATCCTGGCCCAACTGATACCGGATCTGCCGCCGCAGCGTCTGCAAGCCCGGCTGGGCCAGGCTCTTGGGATCCGCGCTGGCCACGATGGCCCGGATGTGGTCTTCCACCTGCGCGGCCCGGTCGGCCAATAGCTTTTTCACCTTGGCCGCATTGGCTTCACGCACCGTGGCCACTACGGAAATATCATACAGATACAGTTGGCCGCTGCGGCTGTTCGGCAGTTTGGCGCTTTTAATGGGCACCTCAACGCTCAGCCGGCCGGGATCAACTTTTTTGGAAATCAAGGGCGCGGCGGCGGCCTGTTTGGGCCCGCCATTGAGCAGCATGGTGATGGCAACCGTGCCCCCTTCCAGCCCCACGACCACCAACGCGGCCACAATCATCTTCAAGGGAAAACGCTTCTTGGCCGCGTGCTCCGCTGCCGCCGGCGCTGCGGCCGCCGGCGCTGTCGCTTGTTTTTCTGCTTGCTTTGCCATTCCTGTCCCTTTTCAGCCCTGGGGCTTGGTTCCATTTACGTTCGGCAAAATCTGCCTATAGGCCTATCGGCAGTCCGAGGGCGCCACGTTGAGTTATCGGCGTGTTTTCGGACTAATCTAAAGCTCTTTTGTTGCACGCCGCCAAACCCGCGCACGTTTCGGCGCACCGGCGCAAATACCGCGCGGGCCTATGACCGCGTTCCCTGGTTCGGGCATCCCGCCTGCCGATGCGCTGCTTGCCGTTGTGCAGTCATGCTTTCATTGCAAACGCATTGCGCGGGCCGCAACGTCCTGGGTCAGGGCCGCCAATGCCCGCGCCATGGCTAAATCTTCGGCCGTTGTAATCTTTAAGTTAAGAACTGATCCCGCGGAACTTGCCACCGTAAACCCAGCCAGTTCGAGCACCTGCGCATCGTCCGTGATCTCCGGCATGGGATGCATCTGGGC
>JAJZCU010000274.1 GCA_021828935.1 Planctomycetota bacterium
CGGAAGTGCCCATTGTCTTCGCCAACCGGGTTGCCAATCGACTCACCAATAAAGGCGACAGGAGTTGGCACGATCATGCCGCGAAGACCCAGTCCGGTGGCTGTGAAATCCGCAGGCATTCTCGTGAATCATATCTAGACAACGGTAGATCGCAATGGTGAGGAGAAATTAATTTCGGCGGAGGCCGGGGAATGGGGATCCGCGGCCCGCCGGCATTACGCAGGCTCATCCCACTTTTTCCAAAGCAAGAATGACCCTAAAAAAATCCGCGAGGCATCATGGCTCCGGATGGCGCGCCAGTCAGCAAACGCAGCCTCGGCCCGAGCTATGTGTTTGATGGCGTCCTCCCGCACAAATACCTCTTCCGCGTTATAATCCGCCTCGTGACGGGCCTCTTGTAACTCAACAAAGGCTTCAGCCACATTCCTCAATTTCGGTGGAACAATGATGCCTTTGGCGGGCACGCGCCTGGGTAGATCCCCCGCCCGCACCCGCTTTGCGACCTTGCTCATTTCGGCGTGTGAATAAATCCTTTTGAAACTCGCCCGCAGGCTCGGTTCTTTCACGAAAATTGCTGAAGCGTCGGACGTAAGCATGTGAAATACGGCGTAATAGGCCGCGGAAATAGCGCGGCGCAGATTGGCCTGTTTGGGCTTACGGGGGTCGTGTACAGCCAGAAACTTTGCGTGATCCAGCATATCCTGGTGCAGGCTCATACGGATAGCCTAATGCGTTGCGCCTCTTTTTCGCCGGATGTGCTGCGGAAGCGCATGAACGGCCATAGGGGAACGTTCAGTACCTGCAGCGCGTCGGTCAGCAGTGTCTCAACTCCACCTACGTTCCGTTCACGGATGTGCCGCTGGGCTGCGCGGTCTTCCAATTCCACAAAAATCCAGATCGCCGGATCGCCGATCGAATCGATCCCGGTTCTGAAACGCATGGCGCGTACCCAGCGGGGCAGCTTGCCTGCTATCGCCTGCTCCAACCGCTTGCCGATCTCAAATGCGTCAGGGTCCTCGTACTTTTCAAAGGCCATGATATCGACGATTTCCCAGAAGTGCCGGAAGCCCTCCTTTGCTTGCTTAGCCGTGACGCGGCCGCTGATTGGAACCGTGTTCGCGACGGCCAAAAAGGCATTCACATGCGACTGGAGGCTGTGCAGTTCTTCCGCAGGCAGAAAAGCGAAATCAGCGGGGTTAAAACCGGCTACGCAAGCAGGGGTAAGCCACACATGGCCACGGGTTCGGGACCGGTGCGTGCGTGCGGCGTTTGGTTTGTTCGCCGGTACGCTTGGGGCAATTAACAACGCCCTGCGGCGAACCGCCACCCAAAAATCTTTGAGCGCCATGGCACTTGTCCTTGCAAAGAATGACTTTCAACGCAGTGATTATAACAGCCACGCCGGTCTTTCGCGTACTGGCTCCCCGCCCTCCCGCGCGCGCGGGGCGTTATTCCAACGCCGCGCGCATGTACTCTGGCAGAGGTTCCGCTGGCCATTGCGTGGGCCACGGCTGGCTGATCTCCGCGATTTCCACGTAATTTTTGTCCGGATCATAAATAATAAATCGCCGCACGCCTGCAATATCCCGGTCGGGCCGGCGGGCCACGCCGTGAGATTCCAAGTGTTTTTCCGCAGCAATTAAGTCCGCCACCTGAATGCAAAAGTGTTCGCGCGTGCGCGGCGGCAGTGGATCGGAATGCACCAAATGTATCTGCTGCTGGCCAACCACAAACCACGCGCCTTTGAAATCAAACCAGCTCGGGCGGGGCACTTCCGTGAGGCCCAGCACCTGCCCGTAAAAACGCCGCGCGCGGGCCACGTCCGAAACGTGTATCGTGACATGCTGAATGCCCATGGCGCCGAGGCCGAGCGGCGATGCCCCCTGGGCAGAATCTTTTTCAGACGGTATTTCGTGCATCATTTACTCCTTGAATTGGTTAATCATCGCGCTGATCTGCGGCCCGCCCCGGCAGCCCCGCCTGGAAGCTAAACCTTCCCCGCCGACGGGCAGATATCCGCCAGAACGCATTGGGGGCACCTGGGCCTGCGGGCCACGCATATCTTGCGGCCGTGAAAAATCAGCAGATGCGACCACATCGTCCAGTGTTTGTCCGGCACCAGCGCCATGAGGTCTCTTTCCACCTTTTCCGGGTCGCCATGGGAGCTTAAGCGCAGGCGGCGCGTCAGCCGCCCCACGTGCGTATCGACCACCACCCCTAAATTTTGTTCGAAAGCATTTCCCAGCACCACATTGGCCGTCTTGCGCCCTACGCCGCGTAACAGCGTAAGTTCTTCCATCGTCCGGGGCACCTGGCCGCCATGTTTTTCCGCGATGTCGGTGGCAGCACTTTTAATGGCCTTGGCCTTGTTACGAAAAAATCCCGTGGAGGCGATCATCTTTTCCAGGTCAGTCGGGGCGGCAGCGGCCATGGTTTCAGGGGTGGGATACTTTTTGAACAAGTCCGGCGTGACCAGGTTGACCCGCGCATCGGTGCATTGCGCGGAAAGAATGGTGGCTACCAGCAACTGCCACGGGCCATCATGATGCAAGGCGCAATGCGCGTCGGGGTACGCCTTCATCAGCCGCTGGAATGCCTCCGCCGCACGCCGCTTTTTTTGCTCACGAGTTTCGCGGGGCATCGGGCGGTTCCTCCAGAGGCACGGGCGGCAGCGGGGCGTTGGCATCGGCGACCGACTCTGACGGCGGTGTGACTGCTATTGGGTTTTCGGCGACATCGTTCACGCCGATTTCCCCGTGCCCGGCGGCGACACTGGGCCATGCAGGCGTTGCGGCCCCCGCGGGCGCGGCGCCTGGGCCGGCAGAGGTGGAAATGGTGCCCGAAGCATCCGTCTGGGGCGCCGCGCTGGCGCCGTATGCGGCAACGGCTGGCCGGTCGGCCATAGGCGCCGACGTCGTCGTTGCGGCAACTGCCGAGGGCAGCGCGGCGACCAAGCCTGAACGCCGCGCTATTTCCCGCGCGTGGCGCTGGCGGTCGGGCCAGTTTAACCCCCAGGCCGAAATGCCCAGAATGCCCAGCAGCAGAAACATTTCAATAATTCCGCCATGTTCCGATTCTTCGTGCAGGGTATGAAATTCCGCCCGGTGCTTGGCGGCGGCGGCATTGAGTTTGGCGGCTTTGGGATTTGCCGGGACGTTCTGCATCCAAAGCTGATGTTGCAATCGCGTCGCCGGAAACAATACAAATACATCGTGCAGCACCAGAAACACCAGCAGGGCCAGCAGTACAAAGCGGGCCCAAACCCATAATTTCTTGAGGTGAAAATGCAGGATCATCTGCAGGAGTACTGCCGCGGACATCAGAAATACGCAGCCCAATTCCACGTAATCAAAAATGTGCAAAATGTTCCCGAAAATTCTGCCGGCCAGTTGCTTCGCCTGGTTCCAATGCGGGTTCATCGTGGCTACATGTACCCCGGCGGCGGCCATGGTGCTGAACAGTTCGCTGGCCACCAACGCCAAGGTTACCAGGCCGCCAAAGAAAATGGCCAGAGCAAAATAAAACACCACCTGCGTGATACGAAATGAAAGCAGCGGGTTGGCCACCTTCATTTCGGGAGCAATGGGGGCGGCGCCGTCGATCGTATTGGTTCGGTGAAATTTCATGAGCATAGTGTACGCCAAAGAGGCGCAGAAGGAAAAAAAGTTCCGCGAAACGAAAAATGCCGGGGCCGGAGCAGGGGCGCAGGAACACCGTGCGGCCTGAAATTTAGTTTCCTGCGCACAGATTCGCGGCGGTGGCCAAGCCGGGCAGGTTCGCAAGAAGTTGAGGGAAACCATGTGGCGGCGGCTGGATATTGTGCGCGGACGTGCGGATGCGCCAAGCGGCCCAGCGCACCACGGCCAGTGAAAAGTCGCCCACGTTTTCCGGCGCCAGGGTGCGGTACGCGCTAAAAAATGCACGGGCATGCTCATCCCGGACGAAATGCGTTTCGTCCAGGCACCAATTCACGAACACGTCTAAAACGTCCTGCTGCTGGTCGCCGGCATGCATCAGACCATTGTCAATAAACGCCGACACATGGCGGTCCGCATCCAGCAGGATCGCCTGAGCGTGAACATCGCCATGCAGCCATCGGCGCGTCGACAACGGCGCCTCGGCGGCTTGCGCCAAAACCTGTTGTGCCATCGGGGGCCACGGTTCCAGCGATAGCGAAAGAAGCGCGTCATCGGCATTTTTCGTT
>JAJZCU010000275.1 GCA_021828935.1 Planctomycetota bacterium
CCAAGGGCGTGCCCGTGGGGTGGTATGCGATGTTCGCCGTGCCCGCTGCCGCGCTGGTGTTGTGGCCCATTACCAGCGGCTCATCGCACAACTTTCGCTGGCCCGGCGCCCTGCTGGCGGCCTGGGTTATCGCCATCCCGCTGGTCCTGGCCCCGCGCCGCATCTGGTGGTATGCCCTGAGCACTTTTGCGTTGGCCATGGTGGTCATCGGCGCCTGCCTGCCCGCGGATATGTTGTGGTTAAAAACCGGCTACCTTTTTGGCACCACCGTCCGCCATTCATGGGGTTTGCTGTCGCTGTCGAATGCCTGCGGTCTGGCCAATATTTTACAATCAAGATACGGCTGGCGCATCGAAGACATCGTATTTACGATGCACGCATTCGGCGGCGCATATCCGGTTACCATGCGCACATTTTTGGGCAGTCTTTACCTGCTGACCATGATCCTGTGCGCCATGGGCGCCGCGCAATGGTATCGCCGCAACAACCCGCGTTTTCTGCTGGCCATGGTCACGCCGTGGATCACCTTTTTCGCACTGGCCCCGCAAATGTACGAACGTTATTTAATCTGGGGCGGCGCCCTGCTGGCCTCCGCCGCCGTGGCCCTGGACCCGGGCTATGTCCTGCTGGGAATTTTACTAAGTATCTTTAGTCTCAGCATGACGCTATCCGTACAACTGGGCTCCAACCCCGGTGTGGCTCGCAAACTGCTGTGGATCAACAACCGCACGCAGCCCGGCCTGGCCTACGCCATTCTGCTCGCCGCCGCCATCTGCCTCTACGGCAGCGTCTGGCCGCGTCGGCGTAAAACACAATTTATAACCAACGAAGTGGCGTCGGGGTAAGACGGCCCGACCTCCATTGCCCAACGCAGGCACGCCCTTGGTTCCGCTGGGGTTTCCGATGAGAGAATCATCGCAATCCGGCGTTTGAAAGAACCTATGGAATCTTCAAGAAAATTTTCGGCCGGCGGTATTGTGCGGGGTTCTGTGGCGGCAAACGGCGAAAATAAATCATATCCCCGTGGCGTGGTCCTCTCGGCCTGCGTCCGCGCGGCTATTCTTCGCGGCGGGTCGTCGTCGTTTCAATCTGTGGCAACCCGTGTAAATCTGTGGATAAAAGTCGTCGTTTGCCTGCGCCTGCGGCTTGGCTCGCCGGCATATTTATATGCCGGCTAAAGAGGCGCCGGCGACCTGTGTTAATCGGGCGATGTGAAGGCCCCATTCACGCCGCCCGCGCCAATTTCGCCCGCAACGCTCCGCCAATGCTCTTTCGCGCCACCAGGTACACAAACAAGGAGTTGGTCACCAGATACCGTTTGCCCAGCCGCCGCGGTTCCGTAGCCAGGCGAAAAAGCCATTCCAGTCCGCGTTTTTGCATCCACGCAGGGGCCATTTTTTTAGTACCGGCATGAAAATCAAAAGCGGCGCCCACGCACAACTGCACGGCCTGTATGTCCGTGCGATGGCGATAGGCAAATTCGTCCTGCCGCGGCAGGCCCAGACCAAGAAACAACAGATGGGCGCCGCTGGCGTTGATGCGCCCGGCGACGGCCTGATCTTCATCGGGCGTGAGCGGGCGAAAGGGAGGCGCCTCGGCGCCGACGATCCGCAGGTTCGGATACAGCCTTAACAATTTAGCCTGCATGTTGGCCAGTACATGGGCATGGCTGCCATAGAGATATATTTTTAGGCCGCGATCAGCCGCCGCCGCGCACAGGCGCAGCATGATTTCCGGGCCATAGACGCGATCTTGCAATTCGGCGGCATGAAAGTGGTTCAAGGCCCAGCGTACCGGCTGGCCGTCAGGCGCAACAATTTGAAAGCTGTTAACGGCGTCGCGATAAGCCGGGTTTCGCGCGGCGGTGACCACGCCATGCACGGGTACGAAGCTGGCGATGGCGGGCAGGCGTTTCTCGGCGGCGGCGATGATCGCATCGACCGCTTCGTGGTAATGCGTGGCGCTGACCTGCAGGCCAAACAAGCTATGCCTTTGGGGCCAGCGAATGTCGGCGTCCGAAACTGCGGACGCGGCGGATTGCAAGTGCATTGTTCTTCTCCCTGCTGCGCGTGGCCACGGCGGGTTAGTGCGCGCCCCGGCGCAGCACCACGGCCGGAACCGTAAATGCTAACAGTTTAAGATCAGTGGTAATGGCGCGCCGCTGAATGTACTGCATGTCCATGCGCACCCACTGATCAAAGGAGACTTTGGAACGTCCCTTTACCTGCCAGATGCATGTGAGCCCAGGGGTCACGGACAACCGCCGGCGCTGCCATTGCCGGCATTTTTCCGCTTCGGCGACCGGCAGCGGGCGGGGCCCGACCAGGGTCATATCGCCCTTGAGTACATTGAACAATTGGGGCAGTTCATCCAGGCTGCTGTGGCGCAGGAAACGGCCAATGCCGGTGACACGCGGATCATTCTTAATTTTAAATGCCGGGCCATCCTGCTCATTTAAGTGCATAAGGTCAGTTTTTTTTTGTTCGGCATTGACGATCATGGTGCGGAATTTGTAAATTGTGAACACCCGCCCGCCCAAACCGCTGCGCTGCTGCTTGAAGAGCACCGGGCCGGGGCCCGACCACTTTACAGCCAGCGCGGCGCCGGCCATGACCGGTGACAGCAGGACGATGGCCACAGAGCCGGCCAGCAAATCAAGCGCGCGCTTCCACCACGGCAGGGGCAGCGCCAGCATGGTTTCCAAGGCCGATGGCACGCCGAGGCAGCAGGCCTTGGCGCTCAGGCCGTCCATGGCGGGCGCCGTTTCAGCCGCAGCCTCGCCGGCCTTTTCCACCAAGCGCAGATTGGGCCCGCGGCGGCCATGGCCATCTCGTTCGTCGTTCCAATTTTCAGGATATACAAAAATCTGACACGTTTGGGCCAGCGTGGGATCGTCGGCGCTTTCGGCCACATGTTCAACGAAGCACTTCGCGCCGGACATGCCGGTGTCCGGCAGCAGGGCGCCGATGCTGTCATCGCGCAAGTAGCCGATTTCGTCGGTGGCGCGGGCGCGTTGGGAAATCATGCGTCCGAGGCGGCGGCGTTCGACGTTGCTGCCTGCTTCAAACACGACCAGTGAAAAACATCCGCCGGAGCGGTCGGCTCGATTGCGCTCCCGGTCGATAAAGGTGATCATCACTTCAGGCCGATGCAATCCGCGGAAGCCACCCAGGCGGAACGGCCACAGCGAAAACGACCTGCTCACCGGCATTTTGACGCGTGACATGTGAATGCGTGCTCCCTGTAGGTGCAGCGAAGGATGTCAATAAATCCTGGTTGGCTGCATTTCCATCGAACAATCTATTTCTATTAAGGCCGTGGCCAACCGTGGCCATTGCCTTGCAAAGCGTTCGCGGAAAAACAAACTCCTCGACGCTTTAGTATCCCTGCCTGGGCCCTGTGGTTTAACCAAAAAAGCTGGTTAAGCCGCGGCGTGATGCACTCGCTGCTTCCGGCAAGCGTTCCGGGGCCACGGTCATGTTGTGAACACTGTTGGCGTGCATGCCGTTGGGCGCCGGGCTAACTTCCCGCACGGTAATCGTAGGGGCCATGGCGGGCTTGGTTTGGCCGGACATTCCATGGACCGCGCGGCGCTGGGTGGGCATGCGCTGGCGGCGCTTATAACCGCCGTAAAAGCCATAGCGCTGGTTGCGGCGTGGCGTATCATTCACCACGATGCCCCACAATTCGCTTTGTGCCGCGGTGAGCATGGCACAGGCGTGGCGGCTGGTTTTACGCAGGGAGCGCTGGGCGCGGAGCACCAGCACCACGCCGTCGGCGATTTCCGCCAACACCCGCGCGTCGGCCACCGGCCCCACCGGCGGGGAATCCAGCAACACACAATCATATTTATGCGCCAGCGTGCGCAACAGCTCGGCGAAGCCCGGGCTGGCCAGCAGATCGACCGGGCTTTCCGGCAAACTGCCGGCGGGCAGCACATCCAGGTTTTCCACTTCAGTATGAAAGACTGCTTCATCCACGGTGGCGGCTTGTTCCAACACATCGCACAGGCCCAGCTCATTGCTGATGCCAAAGATGCGGTGCTGGCTGGGGGCGCGCAGGTCGGCGTCAATGATCAGCACGCGCCGGCGCGACTTGGCCACGGCGATTGCGAAGTTGCTGACGCACACTGATTTGCCATCCCCCTTTTCCGGCGCGTCATGTTCGACACTGAATCGGAAGTGGCGGAGGCCTTTCGAT
>JAJZCU010000276.1 GCA_021828935.1 Planctomycetota bacterium
GGTTCGCTGGTCCGCGGACCCTCAGTAATTCCTGAAACGAGGAGTTGGTTCTGTTGCAAAACGTTTCAGCAACAGAACTATACCACAGGGAAGTAATCTGTCAAGTAGAATTTCTTTTTGCGGGCCGCGACGGGACGCGAGTCTGATGGCGGAAAACAGTTTGTGAAACTGTTACAGCAAGAATGGGCGCAAATATTCCGAGTTGCCAGCCAGAAGCCGTGGATTTTGGCAGGCGCTGGTCATCGGGCCGTTGGCAGGCAAGCGTTGGGGAAAAAGAGTAAATCCCTCGTGAAAACAGGCCGAAAGCTGTGTGAATATGGAAACAAACTCCGGCACGTCGCGGCCGTCCCGCCTTGGTATACCACGCGCTGCCGCCCGACGAACGTCATGTGTTTCGCATGTGCGTAACCTCGGCTGGCCCGCAAAAAGAAATTCTACTTGACAGATTACTTCCCTGTGGTATAGTTCTGTTGCTGAAACGTTTTGCAACAGAACCAACTCCTCGTTTCAGGAATTACTGAGGGTCCGCGGACCAGCGAACCCGTTGCGTAGGAACGCTCATATGTCTGTGCGAGAAATTGCCAAGCGAGCCGGGGTCTCCATTACCACCGTCTCGCGTGTGCTCAATAACCACCCCAGCGTCAGTGAAACGGTGCGCGAAAGCGTGTTGGCCGCCGCGAATGATGCACGGTACGTGGCCCCGGTCAGCCGCCGGTCCACGACCAATATTGCGTTCGTTTACACCGGACCAAGTTCGTTGGGATCATCCTTTGATGCCGCGTTGATGGCCGGCATGAATGACGGCCTGGAAGAATTTGGCTGCGACTTAATGATTCTGGATGTGGTGCGGTCGCGCAATCCGGGTGAAACATTTTCGCAAATGTTCATGCGTAAGGGCGTTCGCGGGGCCATGCTGCGCACCACTGAACAGACGCGCAAGTTGTGCGAAACCATTGGTTCCGAAAATTTTCCGGTGCTGGCCGTGGCCGACCGTTTTGACAACCCGGCCATCAGTTTTATTCACAGTGATTCGCGCAATGTCAGCCGCGATGGCATCGAACATCTGCTGGCGCTGGGCCATAAACGCATCGCCATCTCCTTAAATGTTGTGGACGACCACGACCATCAGGACCGGCTTGACGGGTACAAAGAAGCGTTGACCGCGGCGGGCATAGAAGTGGATCGGCGATTAATTTTGCGAGTGCCGGCCAATCGCGAAGGCGGCCCACAGGCCATGCGGCGGATTATGACCATGGTCGATCGCCCCACGGCACTGTTTGCCACGGACCCCATGGTGGCCGCCGGGGCGCTGGGCGAAGCCCGCGTGATGCAGGTAAAGGTGCCCGCGGATTTGTCCATTATTGGTTTTGATGATGCGGAAGCCCGCTACGGCACATTTCCGCCGCTCACGGCGGTGTGCCAGGACGCCCGGCGGCTGGGCCGGGAGGCGGTGGCGTCGTTGTTCTACTTAATTGAAGGCCAGGGAACGGTGGCGCCGGTGCGCCGGTCGTTGCGTACATGGTTGGAAATACACGGTTCAACGGGCCCGGCGCCGGCGCCGAGCACCGCGGGGACCGCGGGCGGCGAGGTGGCGATCGCCGGCAGTGAACAAGGGTGATGGTCCGGCGGCGCGAAATGCCTCTGGCGCCTCGCGCACTTGTGAAAAATTAGTGTGACGCACGCAGCGCCCGCCACCGATGATCTTGCCACAATCGGCCTGATCGGCGTGGGCGCCGCGGGCCTGCTGTTGCGCCGCCGCCTTGCATAATCCTAAATGCCTAATCCCAGCGGGGAGGGCCGGTTCAAAATGGGCCGCCCCTCCCCCCTTCTTTATTCTCCACCCGGAACGTTGAAGTTTTATTCGTTTATCAACCGGAGTTTATTATGCGTGCGTCCCGAAGAACCGTACAATTATTCATGCCCCTGCTGTGTGTGGGGGCGCTGTCTGTTTCGGCCGCCGCCGCACGGGCCGCGGCGATTAAAACGCAGTTGGTAAAGACCGCCGGCGGCTGGCAACTGCTGCGCAACGGCCAGCCTTACTTTATCAAAGGCGCCGGCGGCACGGGCTCCATGACGCAACTGAAAAAAGATGGCGGCAATTCGGTGCGAACCTGGGGGGCTGATGGCATTGGGCCGCAGCTAAAGGAAGCGCAGAAACTGGGGCTTTCCGTCACTGTGGGCATCTGGCTGGGGCAGGTGCAGCAGGGGTTTAATTACAATAATCCCGCCGCGGTGAAGGCCCAATACGAAACCGTGAAGCGCGTGATCTTAAAATACCGCAACAATCCGGCGGTGCTCATGTGGGGCCTGGGCAATGAAACCGACGGCTACGGCGCCAAGGACAATCCGGCGGTATGGAAGGCCATCAACCAACTGGGCGCAATGTGCCACAAGCTGGACCCCAATCACCCCACCATGACGGTAATCGCCGAAATCGGCGGCGACCGCGTGCAGCTGATTAACAAATTATGCCCGGCAATTGACATCATCGGCATTAATTCCTACGGCGGTTTGGTTTCGCTTGCGTCCCGTTACCGCGCCATGCATCCAGTGAAGCCATATGTGGTCACGGAATTCGGCCCGCCCGGGCAATGGGAATCACCCAAGAACTCCTTCGGCGTGCCGGTGGAACTTACCAGCACCGCCAAAGCGGCATTTTATAAAAAGGGGTATGAGGCTTCCATTATTTCACAAAAAGGTCTGTGCCTGGGTTCTTACGCCTTCAACTGGGGATATAAGAATGAGGCCACGGCCACCTGGTATGGCATGTTTTTGCCGGATGGTCGTCGGCTGGGTCCGGTGAATGCGATGACCAAATTGTGGTCCGGGCATTCGCCGAAAATTTTGTGCCCTGACCTCACCAGCATCGAGGTGCTGGGCCCAACCAGTGGGTTGAAAGGCGGCTCAACCATTCACGCCCAAGCGGTGGCGACGGACCCCAGCGGTAAAAAAATTCATTACAAATGGGTGTTACGTTCCGATTCGGGCAATTATGCAATCACCGGGTACACGCCCAAAGCTGGTAACGCCGGCGCGGTGAACAGTAAAACCGGAGATGTCACGGTCAGGCTGCCGAAATACGGCGGAATTTACCGGTTGTATAGCTATGTGTACGACAATCACAAAAACGCGGCGGTGGGCAACATTCCGCTGAAAGTGGCCGGGCCGAAAATGGCCTTCAAGGCGCCCCACGCCAAATTGCCGTTTGTGTTGTACGGCCCCAAAGTTACCAATGGTCCCTACACGGCTTCGGGCTGGATGGGCGATGCGGGCGCAATGCATCTGGACTTGGCATGCCACACCAGGCCGCACGATGGCAAACGGTGCATTAAAATTTCTTACACGGCCAAGGGAAACTGGGGCGGCATGGTCTGGCAGTCCCCGGTGAACAATTGGGGCAAGCTCAAGGGCGGCTACAACATCACCGGCGCCAAAACGCTGTCGTTCTGGGCCCGTGGCAAGGCCGGCGGAGAAGTGGTGAACTTTGGCTATGGCCTCGTGGGGCGCGGCCAGCGTTATTATGATACGTCCAAGGGCAGCCTCAAGGCGGTGACGCTTCATAAGAAATGGACGCACTACACCATCAGCCTGAAGGGAAAGAGCCTGCGGCGGATCATCAGCGGTTTCTACTTCACCCTGGCGGGCCAGGGAAAGCCGGTGACGTTTTATTTGGATGATATTCAGTATCAGAAATGATTCTGGCTCGCCGCGGGCGGGAACCGACGATATCCACAGATCGCCCCGGCGACGCGCAGCGTTCGCCCATAAGGGCGCGACCGCGGGCCGCGCCCGCCCATCCGCAGGCGCAGATAAACGACGACTTTTATCCACAGATCGCCCAAAGGGCACCCACAGATTAACACAGATCCGACGACGACGTGCGTCAAACCCTTGCCAAGAGGCGGCGCCCGATGGGGGTGGCAGCTTTTTGGGGGGCGTGGGCCGGTGCATTTTCGCCCGCCCCGGATGGGGCCGCGCGATATCAGCCCCGTGTTTCAACACGGGGTGGCGCGCACCCGCAGTCCCAAGCCCCCGCGGGGCGGAAGGGCTGCGGCCCGAGCGCCGTAGTCTTCCGCACGCGTTGTTTGGCATTCATTCCGGCGGGAAGATAACCGTGGCATCCGAAGCGGCGGCCAACAGACGGGGCAAACGGTGCGGCGGACCCTGGCGACGTGCTTTTGGCAATTCAAGGCCGTTCG
>JAJZCU010000277.1 GCA_021828935.1 Planctomycetota bacterium
ACAGTGCGGCCCGGGCCGGTGTATGGCCTGATGTCGGAGGCGTGCGTTTCCTTTGAACGGGGCTCCGCACAAGTAACAGCTAACAACGCACATGCCAGAGGGCGGGTTGTCATTCAGCCGGCTCACCATCGGGAAGAATGCTGTTTCTGTGGCGAAAATGCCGCTGCGAAGACAACTTTGCCCACGCCGCGACCATCGCAGAAACCGCCTTCGACCATTTTCCAAGCAATTAGAGGTCGCGGCGCGGTTGGTTGCGCGCTTATTGTGCAAAGTGATCGCTGTTGATCTTCACGTAATGCGCCCATTCCGGCGGGACATTATCTTCGCAGAAAATTGCCTTAACCGGGCATTCGTCAACGCACAGCCCGCAGCCAATGCAGGTGTTGGGATCAATGTAAAGCTGCGATGAAGCGTCATATTCGTCCTCATCTTTACGGGGGTGGATGCAGTCCACGGGGCACACAGCCACGCAGGCGGTGTCCTTTGTTCCAATGCAGGGTTCGGCAATAATGTAAACGCTCATGGCGCGCTCCTAAAACAGGCCGGTATTAAACTATTTTCCGGCGCCAAAATTAAACTCGCGGCGCGGGCCGGCACAGCGCCGGCGCGGCCCAAAATAAAAATGCGGGCGCCGGCCGGTGGCCCGTTACCGGCGCGCCGCTTCAGGAGGCCTTGCTCCAACGAATCAGCGGGCTGCAGGCCAGTTGCAGCGCATAGGTGGACAACGTACTTAACAGCCCGATGGCAATCATGCCCACGATAATGTCTGGATAACGAATAAGTTGATAGGCTTCCCAGGTATAGTTGCCGATCCCATTTTGGCCGCCGATCATTTCACCAGTTAACAGGGAAAACCAGGATATGCCCATGCCCACGACCAGGCCCGTAACGATGTTGGGCATGGCCGAAGGAATCACCACATGCCAAAGCACGGACCGGCGGGACGCCCCCAGTGAGCGGGCGGCGCGCATGAGTTGTTCGGGCGTCTGGCAGGCCCCGCGAAAGGTGTTTAAAATTATGGGGAAGAGCGCCCCCAAAAATGTAATGAACAAAATGCTGGATTCCGTGGTGGGAAACATGAGAATGGCCAAGGGAATCCACGCGATCGCGGGTATGGGCCGGAACAATTCCACGAAAGGATAAAATATCATGCGCATGACCGTGAGCCGCGCCATGGTCAATCCGATAACAATTCCCAGCACGGCAGCGATGATAAATGATATCCACACGCGGCGCAGGCTGATCAGCACATTCACATAAAAGCTATGCGAGTGCAGGGCCAGCCAAAAATGACGGGCCACCGACTGGGCCGATGGAACATTGGAAAAATCTAATATCCAATGTACATGGTGCAGCGACAGTTCGTTCCAGGCTATCACGAACGCGGTCACCGCCGCCAAGCCCACCAGATAGCGGTTAATTCTGATAAGCAATGCCAGCGGCGGATAACGGAGCCGGCGGCGTTTGGCCGTTGGGGGCCGGGGCGCCGTTGTGGCGACCGCGGGCCGTTCCTCAAGTTGTGGCGGTTCATGCTGCATGAGCATGGGCTGCTTCCTGGATAAAAGCGGTGATGAATAAATTGCCGGCCGATAACGCTATTTGGCCATACCGGCGACGGCGGCCGCGAAGCTCATGGATGCCGTTTTTGCGGCCGTTGCGGCGCGCTTTGCGGCGCCGACGGTCATGTAGGCGCAGTACCCCTTGGAGCTCTTCACGTAAAACGCGCAGTTGCCAAACATTTTCAGGCCGGTGTTCGCGTCATAGACATACGTGGCGTTGATTTTGTTGCCAGCCGCCGTCTGCTTCTTAAACGCCCGCAACATGGCCGCGACGCTGTGAAATTTTTCCATGTGATTATCGGCCATCCATATTTCCGGCGGGCGTGCGATGTTGCGCTTGGGATAGAGAATGGTCTTTTCCTGCTGGTCGTAATGCAGGCCCATCTGTTTAAAAGCGGTTCGCAAATACTGTGAATTAACCCAGGCATTGATTTTCAAAGGCGGTATGCCGGCATATTTCGCCAGCAGCGCGTGATCGCGGTTTAATACCTTGCGCCACATCGGCTTGATCGTCGGGTCCGGCGTTAAGTAGCCGCCGTGGCTGTAGTAGAGGTACAACACTTCCTTTGGAATCATGGTCCATTTGGCCATCATGGTGGCGGCGTGCTTCGGGTCTTTCTTAATCCAAATATCCGCCGCCGTCACCGCCTTGCAATACGCCACGACCACTTCCGGATGGGCCTTGGCGTAGGCGGCCCGCACCACCGCGCCGTGCAGATACGGCACGCCGGTTTGGGCGCCGGAGTAAATCATGCGGCCCGTGCCCTTGTATTGCATGTATTCGCTCATGGGGCAGAAATCGGCATGTGCGGCGATTTTGTCTTCGGCAATCGCCGCGATTCCCACCATCGGCGGCTGATTGACCAGCCGGAATTTATGAAAGGGAATACCACGGTCGGCCGCCATCTCATAAAGCATGCCCCACGCGGAACTGCCAACGGGTACCGAAAGCTTTTTCCCTTCCAGTTCATTGACAGAATACACGTTTGATTTCACCGGAACGACAATGCCGTTGCCCGCGCCCACGGCGTTGTACGCGGTCATGGTTATCAGGAAAGAGCGTTCACTGTGGGTGGCTTGAAATTTGGCGCCGTTGACCACCAATGGGTAATCGCCCATGGTTCCGAAGTCCAGCTTGTTGGCCAGCATCATGTTGGTCAGGGGCGCTCCGGAATCATAGTTGCGCCACACAATATGGTAATGAACTCCGTTTTTCGGCAGATAACGTTCCAGCAGGTGCAGGCCCATGATCACCGTCCCGGCGGGGTACGTATCGGTACACATTTCCTGATAGCCAAGGCGGATGTCGACGGTATGGGCCCGTGCGACTCCAGCGGCGCCAGACACGGCGACGGCAAGAGCAATGGCGGATGTTAGAATCGGTTTCATAGATCAATCCTTCTGAGTATCAAACTGCAAGCCCTCGCTTGTCTGCTATTTCACAGCGGGTAATTCCCGAACCGCCAATGGCTCGTGCCCGGCCTTCACGCCGGTCGCGGGAAGAGTTCTTCCAGGGCCCGCGCGGCGGCCTTGCGCACTTCGGCGTCTGGGTCGTCCAACAAGCGTTTGAGCGCTTCGACTGACCCCACGGCATGCCCAAAGCCCAAACCCATGGCCCCGGCGCGGCGCAGGTCCGCAAGATCGCTGCCCAGCAGCGGGCGCAATTCATGCTCCGCTGAAATTTTCAGCCGCCCCACCGCCAGCGCCGCTTCTTTAACAACCTGCCACGCCGGATCGCCCAGGGCCGCGATCAATGGCGCCTTCGCCGCCGCCGCGTCGCAGCGGCCCACCACAATCACCGCTTCCTGGCGCACCTGCCAATCCGGGTCATGCAACACGCCGGCAAGATCATTGACCAGTTCCGGGCGTTTGAAAAAACTTAAGGCCCCAATTGCCAGCCGCCGAACATGCGCGTCAGGATCGGCCAGCGCAGCCACCAGCGTCGGCACGCTTTCCGGCAGCCGCAGATATCCAAGCGTGGTGACCGCCTCCTGGCGAACCTCCGCCGCCGGGTCACGCATGGCGTTGGTCAGCGGTGGGAGCGTTCGAACATCACGCAGTTCCCGAAGGCCGGCAATCACCGCCGAACGCACCTGCGGGTCCGGGTCGTTGATGGCTACGAGCAGCATCGGCACACATTCCGCGCCGCGAAATTCGCGCAGCGCCATCCGCGCCAGATGGCGTACCTCGGGCACATCATCGGTCAAGCGGCGTATCACACCGGGGATGGCGGCCGGGTCGCCGAGTTCTTCCGCCAGTTTCACGGCCACGCGTCGAATCGTGGGGTCGGAATCGTCCAGCGCCCTAACGACCGCCGGAAGAGCGGACATGTCCAACTGTTCCTCAAGGCCCATGATGGCCAGGCGGCGCACAGCGGTGTCGGGGCTTTTTAATTGTTCGAGTAATTCAGTAAGTGTTGCATCTTCATGGGTTTGCATAATTGTGTTCCTTAGCGCAGCAGATACGGAATTTGCACCAGCACCGCGTTGGCCGGACAATCCACCTGACAGGGCGTGCAATACCAACATTCATCGCGCGCCATGTAGGCCTTTTTGGTATCAGGATTGATGGCCAGCGCATCCAGCGGGCAAACCTCCACACACACGCGGCACCCCTCAATACATTTGTTTTGATCCACG
>JAJZCU010000278.1 GCA_021828935.1 Planctomycetota bacterium
CCGCGTCCAACAACAGGCCACCACCGGCAGCGCAAGCTGCGGATGCCCGGCCATCTCCGCGGCTTTTTCTCCCGTACAGCGCCATGGCCGCCGGAAAATGTGTCACACAGCCGCGCCAGCGTCTCCCCAGTTGCGTCACTTCTTTTAAGGGCTGCACGCCCAACCCCGCCGCGGAGGCGCTGCGACGTTCGCGACTGGCGCTAGATGTCGCAAAAATGCCGTTCCACCGCCCGTATATGCCGTTGTCGGCGGCGGGCCCGTGTTTAGACTTAAAAACATGCGATGGTCTCCTGTTTTCAGGACACGTCGCCCGTCACATTTTTCGCGAACTGCCAGCAATTTTGGAAAGGGTTTTAGCTATGAAACGTCGCGGCTTTACATTAATTGAATTGCTCGTGGTCATTTCCATCATCGCCATTCTTATCGCGTTGCTCTTGCCGGCGCTGGCCAAGGCCCGCATTGAAGCGTTGCGCGTGACTTGCGCGTCGAACATGAAGCAGATCGGGATGGCCATGGCCCTGTATGCCGATCAAGACAGCGGCAACCAGTATCCGCCAATCTTTGCGGGAAACTGGATGTGCGGCGGCTTTGGCGGTCCGGGTTACGGAACCCGATCCCCGTCCTTTGCATTTGAAGATCTTTATTACAAAGGCCAGGCGCCCAGCGGGAGTACCAATGCGAATACGATTTTTCAGCCCGGCTTTTTAACGCCCGATGGCAAACAGGTGGATATGCTCTTTTCCACCGAACCCGGCGAGTTCGGGCCCGCCACAATCCCGGCGGCAAATTATAACAAACAAGGGTATCTGGACGACTGGAGCGATCTGTACGTGGGGTATTGCTACTGGGTTGACCGCGGAAACGAGTATTTGGGATATTACAATCCCTCTGGAAATATTGACCCTCGCGGCAGTCCCGCCGCCCAGGGCTATACCTGGGTTGCCGTTAACGATGATCCGGCTCATGAACCGGCGGTAAATCCCTCGTCAAATCCCGGCACTATCCTGGTCACGGACTCCGCGCTGTTCACCTATCCCACTACGCAATCGGGATACGTGTTTGCCAGTAGCGTGTCAGGGCAGCATGGATTCTCGAAGTCGAATGTGCCCGCATCAGACCATGTCGACGGCAATCAAGGCAACGCGCTGCCAGCCGGTGAACATGAATTGTTCAATGACGGCCATGTAGACTGGGTGCCGTTGTCAAACATCAAGGTGCGGTTGGGCTTTTACGGGATTTATTTTGGATATTAAGCAATTGTGACACGTTTTCCCGGCGCGCTACGCGCGCCGGGAAAACGGTGGCACATGGCCTTCACCCGCAAAATGGCGCACGCGGCGCCATCAACGGCTGCGCTGATTTCACGCGCCGCCGAAAATTGCCGCATCCATTTCCATCAGCCCGTGCGGGGCGGATTGGCATCAGCGGCGCGGGGCGTCATCCCACCGTCGCGAGCTTACCGGAGTGGGCCACGCAGGCATCCAGCAGAGTGGGGAAAAGACGCAACATCATGGCGGCGGCATCGGCGATGAATGGGCGGATCAGACAGGATGTGAAGATATTGGCCGCCCGGTAACGCGGGCCGAACATGGCGTGCCAGCGCGCCGCATACGCGCGGCCGATCGCGTTCAGGGCGCCGGGCGAAAGATTGTTGCCCACATGGGCGGCCACGACGGTGTCCGCCAGCAGCGCTCCGCCGGCCAGGGCCAGCGTCATCCCTTCACCCACCAAGGCATGCACTTCACCGGCGGCGTTACCAACAAAAAAGCGGCCTTCGCGGTAGAGCGTTCGCACGCCGGGATCCCATGGCCCGCTGGCCACCCACGGCGAGTCGCGTTGAGCCCGGGCCAGCACGGCGTTAAAGCCGGGATTACCGCCGGCCAGTTGCCCGTAGTTGGCCTCCGCTGAACTGCCATAACGCGCCAGCATTTCTTGTTTAACAGCAAACGCCACACTGTAGCAGCGCCGCCCGACGCGACCATCGCCATCCTCCGGCAAATCCGTGGTGCGCACCGCGCCGGCATACAGGCCGCGGATGCCGCCGATGGCAATGGTGTTGTCGGCCAGCGCCAAATTTTCAAAATGGGCCTTGAAGCACACAAAGCTGTTGCCGCGCGGGCGCGGCGGCGGGCGCCAGCCTGGGGAAAGATCGCCTTTTTGCGCCAGGCCGTGGGCCAACACCACGGCGGTTGCCGCCAGCGCGCCGTGAGCGGTGGTCTCTATTACAAAACCCGCATCATTTCGGGCCACGCTGGTCACATGGCACGGCTGAAGAATCGTTGCGCCCGCGGCCCGGGCCCGGTCCAGCAAAAGTTGATCGAACGCATCCCGGGCAATGGCCCGCGGAAAGGCGCCGACGGCTGCGGGCATGAAGGCCGTAAGTGGCCGGCCGCGCTGCGGGCAGGCGCGCACGCGGCAGATCGGCGGCCCCCCCAAACGGTCAAATTCTGCCAAGGCGCCCAAACGCTTCAGGACGGGCCGCGCCTGGGCCGACACAAATTCGCCGCAGACTTTGGCGCGCGGAAAGGTTTTCTGTTCGCAGAGGGCCACGCGATAGCCGGCGCCGGCCAGCAGCGCCGCCGTGACGCTTCCGCCGGGGCCTCCGCCGACAATAAAAAATTGATAGGAATCAGACATGCATCGCAACCCGCTGCTAATAAAAGGATTCATCCGCCTTGGCATACCGCCATGCAGGACCGACAACCGCGTGGGCCATTGTAGCGCGGCAAGCTTGGCGCGGCGTTAACTTGTAACGGAGAAATGCGGCTGCCATAGGCCCTGGCGCCGGTCTGTTGATTCCCCATTGAATGGCGCCCTTGCGATGCGCTGAACATGCCCTGAATATAATCGGAGCCCACCAACAAAATGCCCGCGGCACAAATTTTATCTACGCGATGCGACCGATGCGCAACACCATCTGGCCGCTCTGCAAACGCTCGAATCGGATAAACGCCGGACGCACATGTACCGCGCGCGGCGCCACGCGGTGAAACAAATCAGGGCGCGATTGTTTAAGTGCGTGCAACAAGGCCATGCGCTGGTTTTTTGAGGCGTGTAGACTCACCAAGACCGTGTCAGAACGGGTGGGCGTGACATCTTCGGGAACATCCTGCAAAACCACCGCCGAAAGACCGTCCAGCGTTTGGCCGTCCCAGCGGCCGCGGGTGATCATCCAAGCCGTCATGATCTCGCGCGTGATGGAATGCTGCTGGGGGTTGTAGACGTAATTGACCGTGCCCACGGGATACTGATGCACAATGAGGAAATTGCCCACCGGGCTGGGTGCGGCAACCGGAGGTGGTGCGGGAGGCGCTGCAGTGGTGGCCGCGTTGCACGGATGCAAGGCCAGACCAATGACCATGGAAAGAGCAGTGCCGCATAAGACGCCCCGCAGGGCCGAACCGTTGCGCATGGAAAATACCTCCGGCAAGGGCCAATCGTGTCGAACCCCATTCTAGGGGTTCGGATGACGCACGCAAACCCTAAAGAAGAAAAAAGTGGAATTTTCTCTTGGTCCAGTAAAAAGGGGGCCACGGTTCGCGGTAATCCGCGGAGGCCAACTGGCACGCGGTGCGGGATGTCGGTGCCGGATGATGGATGGGTGCGGCTACGGTATACTCCACGGAAACGATGAATGATGTGGCCGGGGTAAGGGTTGTGCCGTGCGTGAAAACCAGTTTTTGCAATGGGTCTTGAATCAGCCCATCGGCGGCGGCGCGCGGAATGCGCACGCGCAGCACGGGGGACCGGCGAACCCAAACGTGATTCTTGGGCCCGGCGATGATATGGCGGTGGTGGCGCTGGCCGGGCCCGGCGCCAGCCCAAATATCGCTGCACGCAGCCTGGCATTTCTTAAAATAGACCAGGCGCTGGATCAAGTGCATTTCGACCTGCGGCAGCACACGCCCCAGCAGGCAGGGCGCAAGGCCGTGAACCGGTGCCTTTCGGATTGCGCCGCCATGGCGTGCTGCCCGTTGGCGGTGCTCATCAGCGTGGCCCTGCCGCGCATCGCCGACCTGGCCTTCGCACAAGCATTATTCACGGGATGTCAGGCCGCAGCGGACGATTCTCAGTGTGCGATCGTAGGGGGCGACACCGCGGTATGGAATCAGCGGCTGGCCATTACCGTGGCGGCGCTGGGCGCTGCGCCCCAGGGCGTGCTGATCACCCGGGCCGGGGCCAAAGCCGGCGATGCATG
>JAJZCU010000279.1 GCA_021828935.1 Planctomycetota bacterium
GTCACCCGAAGCGGCGTTGGATGCCGAATTTTCGATGGTCAGCGTGCCGGAACTGCTGGTGGGAATGAACGCCGCATTTAATAACGTGTAATTGGGGTTTGTGGTTGAAATATTGTTCACGCTGGCAATGGTCTGATTCCCGTAAGTGGCCACCAAGCCAGGAGTACCGGTTCCTTGGCGCCCATTATAAAACACCTGAAACCAATATTGATCGCCTGGCGTAAGGCCCGTGATAGCTTGGCTTATCGCGGTGAGATTGGGGCCAGACGTGCCGTTGTTTTGAAGAAATGCCACCTGATTGGCGTCCGGAAAGTTGGTGCCGGAACCAAAAGGTTGGCTGGTACCGTTCACTCCGCTGTTGCCGGGATTATTTTCGGTCCATCCGTTAAATGTGCCGTAGCCAGGATAAACGCTGTTGGCTCCGTTCTGGAAACTTGGGTTGTTGATGCTAATTGAATCAGCGTGTGCAGCCGCGCCGAAGAACCCGAGGGACAGGAAAATCGCGCTGGCGGACGCAGTTTGCGCCAAACGTGAACCAAGGTGAGAACGAGAAACCATACCATGCTCCCAACAAAAAGGAACTGATAAAAATACGCCGATGGCGTAGAAAAACTATGGTTTCGTTGACTCCTACCAGCCAATGATCTGGCCAAGGAGCGCCTGCCACGGAAAATGAGCACCCAAACCGAGATCGCCTCCGTTCTAGGCGTAATGGAACTATATCACGTAAGCGATGCAGGTACAAATAAAATTTTATTTTAATTTGGATTCCCAATTTGAATCGGCTTTGCCTAGGTGTCTACAGCGGCCAGCCGCGCCGACCGTAATACACCAGCGGACGTCCTCGCCATCCGGCGAAATGTATGAACCATAAAAGGGCATTGGGCTCCGCGAAATCCTCTACTTCTGCCTCAATTGTGACGCCGGCTGCCGGGCCGAGAAACCCGCGTTTGCTTCGTGCCAGTGATCAATGGTTTTCTCATCGGCCTTCCAGCACAGCAGCACTTCGCGGCCTTCATGCAGACATGGAAAGTCAGTCAGGCCGCGGGCGGGGTCTTTTAGATCAGCGCCGACCTGCTTAAGTTCGCGCACCAAGGCCTCAAGGCGTCGCGTGAATTGGTCAAAAGCCCGGCGCGCATCCTGCACCTCCTGTTGGGAAAGTTCATGCATGGGGTTGCTGATCTGCACATGCATCTGCACGCGTTGGTTTTGTGTTTCCTGGATATCCGCCACGATGCGACGCACCAAGGGCAGCGAGCTGCGCGCTTCGGCCAGCGTGAAATATTTCTTTTCCGGTGCGCCGGTTACAACGCCTTTAGCAAGGGTGGGAGACTTGGGCATAAAACACCATTTCCTCGAATCCTCCCGTGCGGCCGAAGCAACAGTTGCGGGCGAAAGCCCGTGGCCGGTTCAGCCGCGGCACAGGTTTTAGGCAAACCCGTACCCAAGGATACTGTAGTAGCATAGCGCGTGCCGCGGAATAGAAAAGGGGGCGCGGCGGCATTGCACGCGGGCGAAGATCGTGGATTGGGGAAGATCGCGACGCATAACGCACGACTGCGTACCACGAACCGTGCGCGCGTTACGCCGTTGCTCCTGGACGGCCGCCGATAAAAAGCCAAAAATTGTGCGAGGGCTGCCCGGTGCACCCCGCCGCCGCTTACTGCCACGCTACTTGTACGCTTCGGGCCCCGCCTCTTTCACGGCGGCCACGAGTTTGTCGATGATGGCGTCGGGATCAAGCCCTTCGGCATCGGCGTTAAAATTGGGAATGATGCGGTGCCGCAATACGGACTTGGCCATGTTCCGCACGTCGTCCGTGCTGACATTCAGTCGCCCGCGCAGCATCGCCCGCGACTTGGCGGCCAGCACCAGGTATTGCGCGGCGCGCGGGCCGGCGCCCCAGGTCAAATAGTGATTGATAAAATCGGGCGTGCCTTTTTCATGCGGCCGCGTCGCCCGCACCAGGTCCACGGCAAAGTTTACCACATGGTCGCTCACGGGCACGCGCCGCACCATGTTTTGAATGGTTAAAATATCCTGTGCATTTAATACCGGCTGCGGCTGCTCGCCCGCTTCGCCAGTGGTGTTTTTGACAATGGAGCGCTCTTCATTTTGTTGTGGATACCCCACCTTCACCATGAACATGAAGCGGTCAAGCTGCGCTTCAGGCAGCGGGTAGGTGCCTTCCTGTTCCACCGGGTTTTGCGTGGCCAGCACAAAAAATGGTTGCTCCAGCGGATACGTCTGGCCGCTGGCTGTCACCTGATATTCCTGCATGGCCTGCAACAGGGCGGCCTGCGTTTTGGGCGGCGTGCGGTTGATTTCATCGGCCAGCAGCAGATTGGTAAAGATGGGGCCTTTCACAAAATTGAATACGCGGCGGCCCGTTTCGGCGTCTTCCTGAATAATGTCGGTTCCGGTAATGTCTGACGGCATTAAGTCGGGCGTAAATTGAATGCGGTTGAAATTTAGGCTTAACACTTTGGCCAGCGTGCTGATCATCAACGTTTTGGCCAGGCCCGGCACGCCCACCAACAGGCAATGGCCGCGCGAAAACATGGCCGTGAGCAGATAATCCATCACATCAGACTGGCCGACGATCACCTTGCGGACTTCATGCATCAAGGCTTCGCGGGCGGATTTGAGTTGTTCCACCGCGGCGGTTTCAAAATGTGATGGCGCGGCGGCGGGGCTCGGCGGGGGGCCGGAAATGGCGGTCATGCAATTCTCCAAAGTTCGGGCGGAAGCAACCCTTCGCCCTAATAAGGCAAACGAAGCGGCGGCTGATTTGTTCCAAAGTGCGGAAAAAACAAAACGTCGGGTGCGGCTTGCGACGCGGCCGACAACTGGAAGGCCGTTATTTTCGCCGTTCTCCGGGATTCTGTAAACAGCTTTTGTGAAGTTGGATGAAACGGGCGCAGGCAAACGCGAAATCGCCCCGGCGACTTGGAAATGGCCGAACGATAAATTATTTCCGTGGCGCGGCGAATTCGACGGTTTGCGCCGCCGCCAGACGCGGCGCCCGTGGCCGCCGCCGCGGATGTGCAACTTAGCCGGCATATAAATATGCCGGCGGGCCAAGCCGCAGGCGCAGACAAACACGCGGTTTTATCCACAGATTTACACAGATTCGGCGACGGCGACGAAAGAAACCGCCCATATAGCCGGTGGCTCGCCGGGGGTGGGCGCCGCGGCGGCGAGTCTTGTTAAATAATAATGCCAGACCGCCGGCCCCGTCGCAACCGCACCGGGCGGGCGACAACGACCTGGTATGGCGGCATGCCACCCAAGATGTCCCGGCTGCCCGCGGGGCCACCGGGCACAAAAATATTTTCGAGGAATCTCGGATTTTCCATAACCCATTGCTGCACAACCATTTACGCCTAATTCCGTAGCGCAAATCCGCCCTGTTTTTTATTTTTCTCTTGGGATCCCGGCCTCGACAAACGTGTCAGGTTGTTTTACTCGCCTCTGTACTTGACCAATCCGCCCGCAGCAGCGGCGGAAATGCCCGGCGGGGGGAATGGGCCGACGTTCAAATCAGAACGGTCGGCCAAATGCTGCTGCGGCTTTGGGCGGTGCATGCGTTGCCTTATCCGCCCAAGCCAGTTCGCAGAACCTTGCGGACCTCTTCAGACGGAGTGTCGCCATGGACTGGAACCTCAGGGCTCTCGACAACGCGATCGGAAGAGTTGACGCCATCGTTGATGGCCCCAATTCCGGCGACCCCGGCACCGTGCTGGAACAGTACAGCTACCTTGGCTTATCAACCATTGTGCAAGCTGCCCGCCCCCAAACCGGTATTAACTTAGCCTACATCCAACAACCAGGGCAGACAAATGTTATTAGCAGCGGCGGAGATATTTATACCGGCCCAGCGTTCACGAACCGTTTCGGACGCGTGATTGACCAAAATTGGTGGGTGGTGGCCAGGGGCACCAGCACGGATCGGTTCCAGTATGGCTACGACGCCAATTCGAACGTGCTGTACAAGAACAATCTTGTTAATCCCAACATGAGCGAACTGTACCACGCGAACAGTTCGGCCCCGAATGACAACGGAAGCGCGTATGACCCGCTGGGTCGCGAAACCGCGTTCGCACGCGGTGTGTTGTCCGCCAGCGGAAACAACGGCGCCACGCTGGACACGATCTCCGCCGCCACACAAAGTCAAACCTGGAACATGGATG
>JAJZCU010000280.1 GCA_021828935.1 Planctomycetota bacterium
TAAATGAGAAACTAGAGCAAATTTAACGTGTGATATCCCGGCTACAGGCCGGGGCTGCTTTGGGATTTGGACAAGCGCCGCAACGCTTTTTCAAAAGAACGTTCCCAGAATTTTCCAGAGTTCACCAGAGTTCGCCAGAACTCTACAGGAGCAACCATGGCCACGGCCGCTGTCGTAAAAACGGACCCCATCGAAGCCACCATTCGCACCGATCGCGGCAGCCGCAAGGCCCAGGCCCTGCGCGCCAGTGGTCGCCTGCCGGGCATTATTTATGGCCGCAAGCAGGATGCCGTCGCGGTGGAATTGCCAGGCGCCCTAACTGAGGCGGCCATTCACCGTGGCGCCCACATTCTTGATCTGGTCATTGAAGGCAAGACTGAAAAAGTGCTTGTGCAAGACGTGCAATATGATTATCTGCAAGCCGAAATTGAACACGTTGATCTGCTGCGCGTTGACCCCAACCAAACGGTGAAGGTCAAAGTTCCTTTGGATTTCCGCGGCACGCCCAAGGGGACCAAAGAGGGCGGCATTCTGGAAACGCAGATCACGGAATTGGAATTGGAAGTGCTGGTCACGGCCATTCCGGACATCATTCGCGTGAATGTGGAAAATTTGGAATTGCACGGGGCGATTCACGCCAAAGATGTGGCGCTGCCGGAAGGCGCCAAGCTGGTGAACCCGCCGGAGCAAATTCTTGTGCAGGTGCGCACCGTGAAGGAACAGGTTGCCGCGACGGAAGAACCCGGCGCCGTGGCCGAACCGGAAGTGATTGGCAAGAAGCCCACGGATGAAGAAGCCGCGGCTGCGGCCCCGGCGGCTGGTGCGAAGGCTGCCCCGGCCAAGAAGTAAGCAGCGCCGGATGAACGTGCCGTGCGGCGCCCGGGCCAAGATCAAGGACCGTATCGCAGGTTGCCGTTCGCTCTGGCGGTTTGCGTGTAGCCGGTCAAGGACCTTGGCGAAACAGGGTTTATGAAAGCAGGGTAAACGCGCGTATGAAGCTGGTGGTTGGTCTTGGCAATCCCGGCAGCGGTTACGCCCAAACGCGGCACAATGTCGGTTTTATGGCAGTGGAAAAACTTGCCGCCACGCGCCAGCCTCAGCAGTGGCGCACCACGTTCCAAGGCTTCGTGTGCGACTTGCTCTTGCAGGGCGAAAAGGTGGTGGTGCTGCGGCCCATGACCTACATGAACAACAGCGGCAGCAGCGTGCTGGCCGCCATGCAATTTTACAAACTGCCATTGGCCGACTTGCTGGTGGTAGTGGACGATTTAGCGTTGCCGTGCGGCGCCATACGATTGCGCGCCAGTGGTTCCGCCGGGGGCCACAATGGCTTGGGCGACATTGAACGCGCCCTGCATAAATTGGCCGAGGCCCAGCAAAAAACCGGCCGCGATTACGCCCGGCTGCGTATCGGCATTGATGCCCCCGGCCGCGTGCCGCAGAAAAGTTATGTGCTGGAACCGTTTTCCGCCGTGCAAAAGCCGCTGGTGCAGGAAGCGCTGGCCGCGGCTGAAGAGGCCATAGAACACTGGGTTGTCAGCGGCATTGATGCCACGATGACGCGGTTCAATGTCCGGCCACACACCGGCGAAAATTAGGTCGCTTGGTGACCGCGTTGGCCGGAACCGGCGTGCCGAAATGGCGCGTTGCGGTTGCCGCCATGGCAAAGAAGTGTATACTAAACGTTTTGTCGATTTTACTCCGCCCGCGGAGCCGTACAATCAGGAGCAGCAATGGCCGTCCATGTTGGAACGTATGAAGCAATGTTTTTGTTGAACGCCGGTTATGCCAGCGGAAGCTGGGAAGCCGCGCGCGGCGAGGTGGAACATATCCTGCACCGCGCCAACGCCGAAATTATTCATCTGCGCAAGTGGGACGAACGTCGCCTGGCCTATGAAATTCGGGGCAATCGCCGTGGCGTGTATGTGTTGGCGTTCTTTAAGTGCGAAGGCCCCAAGGTGGCCGGCATTGAACGCGATGTGCAGATTTCGGAAAATATTCTGCGCGTTTTGGTGATGCGTTCGGATCATATCGCCTTGAAAGACATTGAAGGCATGCAGCCGCAGCAACCCATGGTCGAAGAACACGACAACCGTGCCTTCCGCCGCGCCGGCATGAATGAGCCGCGTCCCAATCGGGAAGCACCCGCTGCGGCGCCGACGCCGGCCGTGGCTGAACCGGCTGAGGCCCAAGGCGTGGAAGCCTGAAGGTTGCCCCAACGGTTGCAAAGGCCTTCCGGGTTGGCCGACGCTGCCATTGCCGCCATGCGACATGAGTACTTGCGGAGAAAGCTTACCACAGCTTGAGCGTGACCTATGCCGAATCTGAACAAAGTATTTCTCATGGGCAACCTAACCCGTGATCCGCAGTTGACCTACACGCCGGCCAATACGCCGGTGTGTGAAATCGGCTTGGCGATCAACCGGCGGTGGACCGGGCAGGATGGCCAGCAGCACGAAGAAGTCACGTTTGTAGATTGTGCGTCCTACGGCAAAACCGCGGAGACCCTTTCCAAATATCTAAAAAAGGGCCGGCCCATCCACATTGAAGGCCGCTTGAAATTGGACCAATGGGAAGCGCAGGACGGCGGCAAGCGCAGCAAGATGCGTGTGGTGATTGAAAAGTTTGAATTTGTGGATTCGCGTGCCGGCGGCGGCAGCGGCGGCGATGGCGGCGGACACGCTGCCGGTGGAGATTCCGAAGGCGATGCCCCGGCGGCACGAGCCCCGCGTCAAAGCAATTATCGTCCAGCCCCGCGGCCGCAGGCTCAACCCGCCCCAGCCGCGTACTCCGCCCCTGATGACATTGCCGGGCCCGCGCCCGATGAAGGCGACGCGCCGCCCATTAATCCCGAGGATATTCCGTTTTAATTGTAAATCCGGCGCCTGTTCCGGTGAATCGCTGTCCCCTTATCAAAAATACGCACGAGGAAATTCATGAAAGTTCTGCTTACTGACACTCTGGACCGCATCGGCATCGTCGGCGAAGTGATCGACGTATCCGACGGTTTTGCCCGCAATTATTTGCTTCCTAAGAAATTGGCAATCCAGCCCACCGACGGCAACATCAAACGGCTGGAAACCGCCCGCAAAGATTACGAAAAGCAACAGCGGGAAATGCGCCAGCAGAAGGAAAAGCTGGTCGAAACGCTCACCGGGGTCGAAATTACCCTGATTCGCGCCGCCAACGACGATGGCCACCTCTTCGGTTCCGTCAGCCGCCGCGATATTGCCGACGAACTGCAGAAGCAGGGCTTTGCGGTGCAGCATGACGACGTGCGGCTGGATGAACCGCTGCGCCGCATTGACACGTTCACCGTGCCGGTGCAATTGGCCGCGGACTTAAAGGCTGATATTAAAGTATGGATTGTCCGCGAGAAGAAAGAGGGCGAGACGCAGGGCAGCCCAGACGCAGCGGAGCACGGCAACCAACAGGATCATCAGGAGGCGCCGGCGGCCGAAGAAGCCCAAGCGCAGCCGGCTTAACTTCAATGATGCATCGGCGGCCGATGGCCTGGGCCGGGCCGGCACAGCGGAAAGATCAACGAGAATGGGTTGTCGCGCGAGATGCGCGGCAACCCGTTTTCTTGCGCCCGCAGGGCGTGTGTGTGTGCGTTTAAGCGCTGATGATTTGCGGATGCGAATTCCTCGGGCAAGTCTCAGGCGCGGCGCGCGCCCGGCCAAGGCCGCGGCTATAGAGCCGACGGTTTCGGCCACGCAACGGGCGTTGCGTCGGGGCGCCCGCGCCCCGTTGAATTGTGGATTACCTGTAGACAAATTTTTCACACGCGCCGGTCTGCTGATCGGTCGATTGTGACGGTATGATGGACGCCATGACAGCATTCCCCACCACTGCCCGCCCCCGTGCCATCCCCAGCCCGGCCCCCGACACCCGCGCCGCAGCCTACGCCCTCCAAGCCCAGCTTCAGCAGGCCATGACCAAGGCCACTGGCAGCAGGTTGTCCGCAAACCCAATGGGCAGCTCCACCATGAATATCTCATCCCCGGCGCAGACTATTTCCAGCTTTTTGACTGGGACACCTACTTTATGGGTGTTGCCCTTAGCTATGCCCACCGCGGCAAGAGCCTGGCCGGCTCGGTAGAAGATTTTCTCCATTTCACCAACTACCATTGGTCCTACCGAGGCTACACCCCACGCGAGGTGGATGGACAAAACTTTTGGG
>JAJZCU010000281.1 GCA_021828935.1 Planctomycetota bacterium
GTGGGCTGGTGGTTGCGGCGCCGCTGCGTTTAATCTGTAACACACGCCACGACGAAACCGCGGATGACGCGGATGGCGCGGATAAGATGACGTCACCGTAAAATATTTTCCTGCCAAGGCCCCCGTCGTATCCGCGTTAATCCGCGTCATCAGCGGTAATCATTTACTGGTGGGTTGGTGGTTGCGGCGCCGCTGCGTTTAATCTGTAACACACGCCACGACGAAACCGCGGATGACGCGGATAAGATGACGTCACCGTAGGATATTTCTTTCCAAGTCCCCCGGTCGTATCCGCGTTAATCAGGGGGCGCCCTCCGGGCCATCCGCGGTGATCATTTCAATTTTGGCGCGGCACACCAACGTGTCCGGCCGCGTTTGACGTGCGGGGCGGGTACTGCTATGTTGCTGGACTTTGATTAGGAGTTCACGCAATGCCCAAACCTCGTCGTCGTCGCAAAGTTGGCAGCAAGAAGCGCCACGCCAAGTGGAAGGCTCGCCATCATCAGCAGTAAGATTTCCCGCGTTCAAGTGGGTTGTTAAACGCCAGAATTCCTCCACCACGGCCACGGCGGTCGTGCGGTGAAATTGCGCCGGTCGCGGCGGTGCGCCCGGGGCCACCGCGCCAATTTTTTGGCATGGGCTTAGGCCGCATCGGAGGATGACGGTTCCGTTGCGACGGCCCGCGAAATGGCCTGTTCCAAGCGGTCAAAGTTGACCGGTTTGGTCAGGTGCGCAACGAATCCCACCTCGGCGCTTTGCCGCACATCATTCTCCATGCCAAAACCGGTCAGGGCAATGGCCGGAATCTTCTGTTTTTCCCGAAGTTGCCGCATGAAGTCCAGGCCCGTGCCATCCGGCAGGCCGATGTCGCTGATGATCAGGTTAAAGCGCTGCTGCTCGGCGGCAAGCAGGGCTGCAGCAACGCTGCCGGCCGGTGTGACGGTATGGCCGAGGCTTTGCAACACGCGCACCATCACCTTTTGCGTATCCGCGTGGTCTTCCACCAGAAGAATGTTCAGTGGGCCGATGGAGCGCCTCTCGTCCGGCGCTTTTACGGCGGCGTGTTGTGCATCGACCGTCGGCAATTCAACGGTGAGCGTGGCGCCGTGCCCGGTTCCGGGGCTGGCGGCGCCGACGGTTCCACCGTGGAGTTCCGTAATAGCTTTTACGATGGCCAGACCCAGGCCAAGGCCGCCAAACCTTCGGCCGGTATCGGCGTCGGCTTGTTCAAAGGCGTCGAAGAGTCCGGGCAAGGCCTCAGGGGCGATGCCAATGCCCGTATCGGTGATGGCCACGGATATTAGACCGTCGATATTTTTTGAGCGGATGGCGATGCTGCCGGCTTCCGGCGTGAATTTAATGGCGTTCTTGAGCACATTCCAGAACACCTGCCGCAGGCGGGCGGCGTCGCCGTGAACGACGGGGCGATTGGCGGCCAATTGCGTGCGTACGGAAAGTTGTTTGGCCGCAATGTCCGGGGCGCAAATTTCCAGCACATGCCGCACTGCCGCATGGACATCCACCGCGCTGAAATTTAGTTGCAATTTGCCCTTGGAAATTTTTGTTAAATCCAGAAGATCGTCAATCAGGCGGGCCTCCAATTCCACGTTGCGCCGCACCATTTGCATCTGCTCGGCAATTTCCGGAGGCGCCGCCGGATTGCTGATCAAGGCCTCCACCGCGGCCAAAACCGGGGTGAGCGGCGTGCGCAGTTCATGGCTTAACACGGCCAGGAAACGGTCTTTGGCCTGGTTGGCCAGGTCGGCCTCGTGCTTGGCTTTTCTTACCAGGTCGGCTGATTCCTTACGTTCGTGAATGTCCATGGCGGCGCCAAACCATTGCACGATACTGCCCCGCGCATCACGCAGCGGGAGGGATTGCGCGACATGCCAGCGGTATTGCCCGTCGTGCCGACGGATGCGGAATGTGGCGTCGCAGGGGTCGCCCGATTCCAGCGATTTTTTCCATGCGGCGGCCGTCGCGGCGATGTCGTCTGGGTGAACGGCGTGGGTCCAGGCCCGGCCCATGCCCTGATCAGGGGGCATACCGGTGTAACTTTGCCAGCGGTCGTTTAGGAATATAATATCGCCCTCAGGCGAGGCCATCCAAACAATTTGCGGCAGGGCGTTGGTGATGTTGCGAAAGCGCGCTTCACTTTCCAGGAGTTCGGCCTGGTTGCGTTTTTGTTGCGAGACGTTCCGGAAATAAATCGCCAAGCCGTCGCCCGACGGGTAGGCATGAATATCAAGCCAGGTTTGGCTGGGCTCGAAGCAAAATTCAAAGTGGGCCGGCGTCTTGTTTTGCACCGCGCGTCGGTATTCATGTTCAATGCGCGTGCCCAGGGCAAAGGGCCACAAATCCCAATGACTTTTGCCCAACAAAGCTTCGCGCGGCTGGCGGGCCATGCGGATGGCTTCGCCGTTCATGTGCGTGATGCGCCACTGGCCGTCCACCGCCACAAAGGCGTCACTGATGCTTTCAAAAACAACTGTTAAATCAGCGCGGGCTTTCGCGGCCTTTTCCTCCAGCGCTTTTTGTTCGGAAATGTCGAGCGTGACGCCGTCAAAACGGAACGGTCGGCCGTTCGCGTCATAACGAAACAGGCCCTTGGCGTGAATCCATCGCGTACGGCCATCGGTTGCCAGAACGCGGTGCTCGATGTCGTATGGGCAGCGCGTCACGCGCGCCTGCTCAATGGCTTGGCGCGTCTTTTGGCGATCTTCCGGATGCAACATGCCGTAAAATTGGTCGAAGGTGACAGTGGCGTCGGGAGCAGTTGCCTCTGGCAGAAAGAAATGGCGCCGCCATGTTTTGTTCACATGGATTTTTCGCAGCGGCATATCGCAAAAAAAGCTGCCGATGTCCGCCGATTCAAGGGCAATTTCCAACTGCTCAACCGCCGGGTCCAAGCGTTACTCCTGCCGTGGCGCTAAAAAGATGACAAATGGTTTGGCTCGTGGATATTGTAGGGCCGGAGCCCGCAGGATCAAAAAAAGCGATTTTTTCCATTTAAGCTATACTATAAAGTACACGCCGCGAAAGTAAAACGCGACCGTGGCGTGCAACAACGTTTCTTGGAGACAGCCATGGCTGTGCAAATGGAATTGAAGCGCATTATCATTGCGGAAACCTCCGACCAACAGGTGATTTTTTTGAAGGAGGTTTTGGGCGAACGTACCCTGCCGATTGTGATCGGCTCGGCGGAGGCCATTTCCATCGATCGGCGGCTGAAGAACGTATCCTTCCCGCGGCCGCAGACGCACCAACTGCTGGCCGATGTGATTGATAAAATGGACGGCAAGCTGGAGCGGATTGTTATTAACGACCTTCAGAACCACACGTTCTATGCCCGGCTGATCATCCGGCAGGGGGGCCGATCAGTGGAAGTGGACTGCCGCCCCAGCGATGCGGTGGCGTTAAGCGTGCCCAACAACGTACCAATTTTTGTGGCGGAACATGTGCTGGAAGAAGTGGGGCGGGAGAACGAGATGTGAGGGCGTCGGATGGGGAGGCCCGCCGCCGGCGTTCGATCCGCGATTTTTGGCCGCGGCCCCCGGCACCCCGCTGCGCCGCGCTTCCGTGCGGTTCCGTGGCCGCAACCTGCAATGGCGGCCGCAACCGCTGGCGAGCCGGTGGCCATCTAGCGCCGGGCCTTCACTGGGCTCTGGCCGCCGGGCTGAGTCAGCCCACAAGCCGCATTAGGTCAATCGCCCAGAGCAGCGGCGCCACGGGGGCCTACGCTCCACGCCTCGTTTTTCGCTTGCCGGAATGTTGAGATTCTGCTAAGGTTCCACCTTGGCTGCGGCCTTGGCTTTGATGCAACGGTCGCGCTGTTGCCGATAATCCTAATCGGCTACCATTAGCCTGTGTGTTGCTCCCGTGATCGGATCGGCCGTGCTGGTGCTGGCGGAAAAGGTTTGCGGGTGGCGTGGAGATATCAGAGCCTTTGGGCAACTTCGACTTAGACTTATCTGCTGCGGGGGCGGTTGAAACGCGCGGGGCGTTGGCCTCTGCGTATGCTGCGCTGCGCCAGGGCGGCATGCCAGCGCCCGACCGGCAGTTATCCATTGAACAATCGTTGGCGGACGCCCAAAACGCCCTGCTGGCTTTGCACAAGCCCGATGGCTACTGGGTGGGGGAGCTGCAGGGCGACAGCATTCTGGAATCAGAATACATCCTG
>JAJZCU010000282.1 GCA_021828935.1 Planctomycetota bacterium
CATGGCGGCTGATTTATTAAAAAATCCCAGATATTTGGCGGCGCCGCGGCCGTCGGCTTGCGCGGCGCCCCGCAAGGCTTCCTGTTGGCGCATGCGCAATTGGATGGCAATTTGTTCCGCAAACGCGCCCAATGCAACATTGCATCCTTCGGGCGTATAGGCCCGTTCTGCCGCCGCCACGTACGCTTCGGGATTTTCAGAGCTATCAAGCATTACGGATATTTTTCGAACCCAACCGGCCAGCGTGCGGTCGCTGCCCCGGCCAAAGGCGTCGTGCAGCCGGGCGAAGGCCTCGCCCCGCTCGTCGGTCTGCGTGTGCCGGCGGCCGAGAATTTCTGTTAAAATACGGTGCTGTAAAAAACGGTCTTCAATGGCGTCGGTCACGCGAAAAAGCGGGTCTACATCGGCGGCGTGAAAATGGGTGCGCAGCAGCCGGCCACAGAAGGCATGCAGCGTGCAGATGTCCGCCCGCTGCACCAGGGCCTGTTGCCGGCGCCAATGGGGCGGAACCGCCCGGCCGCACGCACGCCGGCGCGTGATCACTTTGCCCAATTCGCTGATGATGCGGGTGCGCATTTCGGCGGCGGCGGCGTCCGTGAAGGTCACCACCAGTAGGCGGTCGATATCAGTGGGAGTTGGGGCTTCTGTAACAAGATATGCGCAGCGACGCGACAACACGGCGGTCTTTCCAGCGCCGGCGGCGGCGGACACCAGCAGATCGCCCTGGTCGTGAAACGCCGCGCGGCGTTGTTGGTCCGTCAAGGCCAGATCGCCGGAGTGGTCCGGCGCGGCGGGCCCCGGTGCGCAGCCGGGATGTGCCGGGCGGGCGGCGGTCATGGATGTCCTCCTGCGGGCGCTGCCGGGGCGGGGGCAACGCACTGCTGCATGGCTTCAAGGGCCTGATCTTTTTTCAGCTTTACCAGGCCGCGGTATTCGCCGCCGGCTTGATCAAACGGACAAAGTTGGGCGTAATCGCACTGGGTGCAGGGGGTGGCGTTGCCGTGTTGATAAGGATGCGGGGCGATTTTTCCGTCGGCCAGGGCGTCACCCATGGCGGCGATTTTCCATTCCGCGTAACGCAGCAGCAGGGCGAAATCGGTGGCTTGAAGCACATCACAGTTTTTGTGGAATCCGTTCTGCGTGCATGTGATGCTGTACCACGGCGAGCTTTTCTGCGGCGTCTCGCCCGCTGGCCTGTCAAAGCGGTCAAAGTCCTCAGTGTGGTCCGCGTCAATGACGCCGCGCGGTTTATCATCTGAATTTCTCATAAAATATTTCGGCGTATTTTCCGGGACGGCGGCCTCCTGCGGCGTCCGCACACTTTTCACCGCGCGTTGCAGCGGCATGAACAATGCCCCCACGGGTTGGGCCGCATTGCCCAGCAAGCCCATCCCGTTTTGCTTTAGCCACAGCATGTATGCCGGCAACTGCATTTCCACGCCGTGCAAAACTAGACTCAGATTCAGCGCTTTCTTCCGCGATTTATAATCAATTACCGCCGCGTCCACTGGGCCTCCACTGGTTTGGGCCTCCGCAGCGTCCACGCGATCAATTTTTCCCTGCAAAACGACGGTGCGCTTGCCGGGCGTTTTAATTTCCAGGCCCGGCTGCCCCTTCTCCGCGGCCCGGCCGCGGGCGGCGCGCCCAAAGGAAACTTCCGTGGCGCGCGGCCGCAGCGTGCCGGCGCAGGCCATGCGGCGCTGCGCTTCAAGCACGCGGCCCAGCACGCGCTGGAGCCGCGCAAGCATATGGGCGTACTCCGGCGCAGTGTTTTGCAGTTCCGGGTGAATTTCCTTCGCAACTTTGTCGGCTTCCTCATGCAACGCGTCCTGCAACGCCGTCACATCGCATTCCGGCCAGTTTGCAATTTTTCCCTTAATAATCCGCTGATACGTCATTTCCATCACGCGGTGGTACAGCGTGCCCAAATTCAGGGCGTCCAGCTTTGGCTGCGGCCGCGGTTGCAGGCCCAGCGGGAAGCGCAAAAAGTATTGCAGCGGGCAGGCGCCGTAACTTTCCAACTGCGATACGCTCAGGGTGATGGTTGTTCCAAACAATTTTTCGGCGGTGCTCGGATCCAGCGCCGCCGGCTGCTCCGCGGCCAGCACGGGCCACGCCCGTTGCATCGCGGCGCGCAGTTGCCGGTCTTCGCTGGAACGGGCCCATTCATACAAGGCGGCGGCGTGGTCGTCCTCTGTGGCGCCGGCCGAAGGGACAATACCGGCAATGGAACAAATCTTCCGCCGGCCCCAGCGCAGCAGGAACGCCAGCAAATCATCGCGAGTGGATATCTGTTCCACTCGGTTGTCTTCCAAGGTTAGGGCGCATGTGCCGGCATCAGGAAATAATTTGCCCAGAAAATTAATATATTCAGAAGGTCCGGTTGATTTTCCGGCGGCGTCTATGGCCGCATGGCTGATGGTCAGGCTGCAACTGGCGCGGGTCAGGGCGACATAATCAAAAAAGCGCTCGTCCAGCAGGGCCTGCCGGCTGCCGGCGTCGATTTCATTGGGCGCGGCGTTGTTAAACGCGGTGCGCTGGCGGTCGGTTAATATGGAATCTTCCTGGCGCGGGGCGGGAAAATTGCGATCAGAAGCGCCCAGCAGATAAACGTGTTTTATCTCCGGATGCCGTGAACGCGATACTGAACTAATCAGCACCTGGTCAACTGTGGGCGGGATCAAACCCAGCGTCAGAGAACCCAGGCCCGCATCCACCAGGCGGAAGAAGTGCCGCAGATCCACCGGTGTTGGCAGAAGCTGTTCCAACGTTTCCAATAAGTTAATGGTCTGCCGCCAGGCCTGCTGGCCAATGAGCACTTGTTCCTGATGTTTGGCGTCACGCGCGGATTGAATCCACGCGCTCAAGTGCTTTTGTGCGTTGGCCCGGTGCAATAAATCGTACAGGCCGCGGGCCAGGGCGCTGCCGGTGGGGGCATCGGGGGCGGTGGCGGTCGGCGCTGCGGGCGCCGTGGCCGGAGGGAGGGCCGTTTCAGCCAACGTTCGCCAGGGGTTAAGCAGCGCGTGAACGCGGCAACGGACCAAGTTCACGTTCTCCAGTCGCTGTTTTTGCGCGGCGCTGGCGGATGCGGCGGGATTGTCTTCATCCTGATTAAATGCGAAGAATGTCCAAGGCTGGTCGAAGGCGGTTTTATCAATGCCGTGTTCCAGCACATAATTTTCAACGGCGTACACGTCTTGGTCGGAAACGCCAGTCAGTCCGGTTTTTAACAGGGCCAGGGCGTCCGCAGTGCATCGGCCAGAGAGCGCCCAGCGGCCCGCCGCGCGCAGCAGTTCCACCAGTGGATGGTGGTCAATGGGCCGCCGCTGGTCAATGAAGTGCGGGATATTATAATGGGAAAAAACCCGGCGCAGGGCGGATTGCCGGCCGTCCAAATCGGCGACGATCAGGCCAATGTCGCGGTAACGCACCGACCCACGGGCCACGCGGTCACGAATGCCCCGGGCGGCGGCGTGCAATTCCACCTCTGGATTGGCGGCTTCACAGATGTTGATCTGGTCTTTGGCGGCGCCTTTCGCGGGCAGGATTTCATCCGGGCGTTCCACCAGAAATTGTTCGAGCGCCCCCAGCGCTGGCGCCGCGGCAAAGCGATAGTTGTCTGTGAGAAAACGTGGCGTCTCGACGGCCACGCCGGCCTCTTTCAATCGCAGTAAAAGCGCCCGATAAAATTTCTCGGTGCGCGCGAAAAGGGACAATTCGTCCAACGGCAGGGCGGGATTCGTCAGGCGCGGGCTGTTGGGGTCCGCCAGCACGGTGACAGTAAGTGTTTTGACGCGCCGGGCCAGCGCCACGGTCAGTTGCATTTCCTGCACGTTCATGGCGCTAAAGGCGTCGATCCAGATCATGGCGTCCGCCAGACACGGCGCAGTAGCGATGCGCGTAATTACTTGATCATAAAGGCGGCTGTCCAGCAGACGACGTTCGGCCAGGGCCGCGTCCCAGGCGGCTATTAACAGGCCCAGGTCATGCAGTTTCAGCGACAATTCATCATCCGCGGCGCCGGCCTTCGCGGCAATTGCGCCCAGGCTGTCGCCGGTGTGCTGCGCTTTCTCGAGTTCCTCCAGGGCGCCGGCCAGCTTTTGCACAAAGCCCGGGCGATCGGCCACCGTGCCGAACAGCTTTAATTTCGCGCGGTTTTTCTGCAGCACATCTTCTA
>JAJZCU010000283.1 GCA_021828935.1 Planctomycetota bacterium
AAGAAATACACCCGGCTGCGGCGCGCCGCCTGCATGGTGGCCCTCGTTCGGGTCTTCGTCCGGCCACCCCTGACCATGCAGCAATTCGCGTCGTTGCTTGGGAATCCCACCTGGGGCGAGCCGGCCAAGGCTTGGGTGCATCCCGCAGCCGATGACGCTGTTTCGCCCATAGACGCGCCCAACCTGGCCTGCGGCTTTCGTATGCCAGAGGGGCACGGCAACTGGCTAGAGGTATGGTTCGGCCTGCAGCCGGGCCGAAGAATGCCCAAGAACCGCAACATCGGCACAGCACTGGCCGGCGGCGGCCCGAAGTTTCTTCACCATCGCAGAATCAGGCAGATCGTGCTGATCCGGTACAATAAATGGCGTGGAAGCCGCACCATCTTCGAGCGGCTTTCGCACGGGCAGCGCCAACGCGAGCGGCGCGAGCCGTTTCCACCGTAAACGGCCGCGCGCGATGTTCGCATAATTTATCCGATTTTGTGCGTCACATAATGACATCAAAAACGATTGGCCTGGATAAAATCCGGGTTGCCGCGCAAAGAGTTCACAAGGTTGTTCGCGGCGCGCAATCCTTGGCGCTGCACGCTTTCAAACGTGCGGCTGCCGATGTGTGGCGTGATGATGATGTTGTCAACGGTCTGAAAAACGTGCGGGGTTTTGGGCGGTTCCTGGTCCAGCACATCGGCGCCGTAGCCGCGTAGTTGACCGGACCGGCAGGCGTCGGCCACGTCCTGTTCAATTACCAGGCCGCCGCGGGCGGTGTTAATAAGAATGGCACCTTTTTTCAAGGTGGCCAGGGTTTCCCGGTTGATCATGCCGCGGGTTTCAGGCGTCAGGGCGTTATGCAACGAGACTACGTCTGAAATTTTCAGCAGTTCTTCAACCGTGGCGCAGCGCCGCACCGCGTGTTGCGCGGCGAAGGCGTCATCCCAATGATGGCCAAACGCAACGCACTTCATGCCAAAGGCGCCGGCCCGTTTGATGGTTTCCTTGCCGATGCGCCCCAGGCCCACGACGCCCAGGGTTTTGCCGGACAGTTCAATGCCGGTCTGCCGTTTCCATTGGCCATCTTTTACGGTTTTAATATGAAACCAGAAGTTTTTGGCCACGGCCACCATGAGGCCCATGGCGTGTTCGGCCACGGTGGTTTCATTGACGCCTGGCGTGAACAACACCGGCAGCCGCTTTTGCGTGGCGTAGGCCACGTCAATGGAGTCCAGGCCAATGCCGTACTTGGCAACGACCTTCAGCCGCGGCAGGGCGGCGTCAATCACGCGGGCGGTGATGCGGTCATCGCCGTTAAGAAAGCCGTCAAAGCCGCCGGAATCTGCGATGTGTGCGAGCATCTGTTCTTCCGAAAGGGGCCCGCGCGCGGTGATAATTTCAAAGCCGCTGGCGGCCAGCACATCATGGTGTTGGCCGGGGGTGTCCTGGAAGCTGGTGGTGGTTAATAAGATTCGCATGAGATGGAGACCTTTTAATGCCGGGCGGGCGGTCGAGGTTTAACGCTTAATTCTCGCGCTGCCGCCGCCAACCACGTGCAGGAGTTCTTCCAAATCAATTTGGCTGGTGTCGCCGCGGGTGGTCTGCAGCAGCGCGCCATCCGCGGCGCCCAAATCCACGCATTCCTGCGGGGTTTTTCCGGTTAAGAAGCCGTAGGCAAAGCCGCTGGAGAAGCCATCGCCGCCGCCCACGCGGTCTTCAATTTCCAGATTATCGTACCGCCGCGACTCGTAGAAATTGCCGTTGTGCCACAGAATGGCCGACCAGTTATTCAGCAGGCCGCTTTTTACTTCGCGCAATGTGGTGCCGACCACCTTAAGGTTGGGATAAGCGTTCACAACTTTTTCCACCATCATTTTGTAGGCGCCGGTGTCCAGCGCGGAAAGATGTTCATCGCCGCCTTCGATTTCAAACCCCAGCACCTTTTGAAAGTCTTCTTCATTGCCAATCAGGCAATCCACCATGGGAATTAGGGCCTTGGTGACCGTCTGGGCCTGTTGGGCCTTCCACAATTTGCTGCGAAAATTTAGATCATACGAAACAATGGTTCCGGCGTCCCGCGCGGCGGTCAGGGCTTCTTTTACCACCGCCGCCGTGCCATCGGAAAGGGCGGCAAACACGCCGCCGGTATGCAGCCAACGCACGCCTTCCTTCCCGAAAACATGCTTGAAATCGATCATTCCTGGTTTCATGTTCATGGCGGCCGAGTGGCCACGGTCGTACATGGTGACGCTGGGGCGCACGGCGGTTCCCACCTCGGTAAAGTTCAGGCCCATACGGTCGGCCTTGCCCACGCCATCATACTTTGCGATAAGTACATGACGCATATCCACGCCGGCGCTGCGGCCGTGATTCAGGGCGATGCGACCGACGGGATTGTCCACCGAGCGGCTTAAAAACCCGGTGCGCAGGCCCAGGCGCGCCAACGCGTATGCAACGTTGTATTCGCCGCCACCCACCCACACTTCCAGCAGGTTGGAAAATTCAATGCGGCCATGGCCGGGGGGCGACAGACGAATCATGCATTCGCCCAGGCTCATTAAGTCGAAAGCGCACTGCGACGTTTCTTTGATTTTCATGCGGTGTTCTATCATAAAAGTTAATCACCCAGGAAAATGGGTTTTAGGTGGCGTTCAAAAATGTTGTTGGTAACCTGTTCAGAAATAACGGCCTCATTGGCCTCCACCGCATGCAGATAGCGTTGGCCCATTTCCGCGGCCACCTTGTATCCCACATGCAGCAACTGGCGCAGATCGGGATTGAACGCGGAGCAGGTTTGATCATGACGCAGGGCGGCGGCAAACTGTCGGCCGGTCCACCTCCGCACGTCGGCGGCGGGGGGCAGCTTCGTGGCATTGATATCTATGACGCTGGCGTAGGGTCCGCAGAGTTCATCAAAGCGGCCCAATGCGGCGGCATACACATCCGTGGCCACGCGCAGGCCCTCGGGGCCGGAAAGCGCCAGGCCGATCAATTCTTCCAGCCAGGTGGTGCCGGCGGTTTTGAGGTGCAGGCCGGCGCCATGCTTACGCACGGCGCCGTGAATGGCTTCATAGATTGAGAATTTATCGCTGCCGGAATGCACGCTAAGCTTCAGGTTCTCCGGCAGGGAGAATTCCTTCACGGCGAAGTTAATAATCAATAAATCGTCGTTAAACTCGCGCCGGAACTGCGCCACATCGCCCCGATAATCAACGCCCTTGTTGAACCGGCCCGTGAACTTGGGGGCGATGGTCTGCAACGGAATATGTTCCGCAGCCATGGCCGCCAAAATCACCAGCAACTCCACGGGCGTTTGGGCGCGGTCGGTTTCATCCATGGAAACTTCAGCGATGAAGTTGTCGGCCCCCTTGGCGGCGGCGATGTGGCGATAAATGCGCCCGGCTTCCTGTACTGCGGCGAGGTATTGGCGGGCAATGGCGCTCAGCCGGTCGGCGTCTAATGCCAGCGGCGTGGACAAGCCGGCAATCGGCGGCAAATTTTTTAGTTTGGCATGGCTTGCGGTAAAGGCGCGCAGCGAGTCTTCGCTGGCGGGGCGGCCTATGAAATCCGCCACGTCAATTGTGAAAAAATCGCTGGGCGCAAGAAACCGGTCCACCGTTTTCAGGCCGATGTGATCGGCATCCACATGATATTCGCCGTTCCAGGAAAGCGCCCCAACCGCGGCGTCCGCCTCGACGCGCACGGATACTGGTTCGGTATGCACGATAAGATGTTCGCGGTTGGATTTATTCCAGACGGGAATTACGTCAACGCCCTGACGTCGGGCTTCCACAAACGCCGTGAGTTGGGCTTTGCCCTGGCGGCCGAAGCGGTCGCCGATGCCCATGCTGTATTTACCAAGTTTCATAGTTCTCCTTACATCCGCCATTGCTGCGACGGCCGCGTTGGCGGGCAAATGACCGGCGCTTACGCTTTGGGCTCTGGTTGTTTATTTGTGATCTATTTCGATCATTGCCTTTAATACGGCGGATTCGGGCGCCAGCCAGTGCGGAAATTGTTCCGCCGCCTGTTCCAGAGAACACCGGTGCGTGATCCACGGGCCGGTGTCGATTTCCTGGTCTTCCACCTGCTTGAGGATCCGCCGAAAATCATCCGGCGTGGAGTTGCGGCTGCCCAACAGCGTGGTCTCGCGGCGGTGG
>JAJZCU010000284.1 GCA_021828935.1 Planctomycetota bacterium
CAAGCGGAGTATATGTGCGGCTGCGCATCCGTTTTGGCTGCTTGCAATTCGCCAATTGCAGATTTATGGTGGCGGCGTTGTATCGTTAAACCGTTGTTGTGTTATAGGCGTGCGCACATTGGATATTCCCGTGGAACCCCAGGCCCTGGAAAAGGCCGGGGCATTAATTGAAGCATTGGGCTATATCCAGCGATTTAATGAAAAGATCGTCGTGGTGAAGCTCGGCGGTTCGTTCATGGATAACGAGGCCGAATTTCGCGATGTGCTCACCGACGTGGTCTTCATGCATGCCGTGGGAATGCGCCCCATTGTGGTCCACGGCGGCGGAAAGGCCATCACGCAGGCCATGACCAACGCCGGGCTGCAGGCCCAGTTTGTCATGGGGCGACGCTACACCGATGAACGCACGCTGGCCATTGCCGAGCATGTGCTTATTAATGATATTAACGCCTACATCAGCCGGACCATTGCGCAACTGGGCGGCAAGGCCATGCCGCTGCATTCGCTGGGCAGCGTGGCGCTATTTGCCGAAAAGCTGTATTTACAGGATGAAACCGGCGGGCGCATTGACATCGGGCAGGTGGGCCGAATTACCAGCGTGAACGCGGCGCTGCTGCAGGCGTTGGCCAAGGCTGATTTTATTCCCGTGATCGCGCCCATTGCGCGCGACGCCGCGGGTTCAAAGCTCAACGTCAACGCGGACACGGCAGCGGGGCATGTGGCGGCGGCGTGCGGCGCGGAAAAACTGGTGCTGGTGTCCGACACCCATGGCATTCGCGAGCGCAAGGATGATCCGCATTCATTATTACGGAGCGTGAGCAAGGCCCAGATTCAGCGGCTGGTCGCCGGGAAGCAGATTGGCGAGGGTATGCTGCCCAAGGTTGAAGCATGCATTGCCGCGCTCGACGGCGGGGTGCAAAAGACGCATATTATTGATGGCCGGTTTCCCCATTCGCTGCTGCTGGAAATATATTCCGACCAGGGCGTGGGCACGGAGATTGTGCTTGACAATTAACGCCGGGGCCGGCTTCGCCGCAAAAATTTATCGCGACCCCAGCAGGAATAAACGATGAATAAATTAGATTTTATCAGCATCGCCCAGACTCCGTCGGACATGCTGCGCCACCTGCTGGACGCCGCGATTAAACTCAAGGCACAACGGCAAAAGAATGGCGCCAATGCGCCGATCGCAGCCGGGCGCGTGCTGGTGATGATCTTTGAAAAACCGTCGCTGCGGACGCGGGTGAGCTTTGAAACCGCGATGGTGCATCTGGGGGGCGCGGCAATTTATCTTTCCCCACAAGAAATCGGCCTGGGCCAGCGGGAAACCGTGGCCGATGCCGCCCGCGTGCTGTCGGGATTCTGCGACGCCATCATGGCCCGGACTTTCGCCCACCAAACCATTGTTGATTTGGCCCGCTACAGCAACAAGCCGGTGATTAACGGGTTAAGCGATCACAGCCATCCCTGTCAGGCCATGGCGGATTTGATGACCATTGAAGAACATTTTGGGAAACTGGCCGGGCTCACGCTGGCCTATGTGGGCGACGGCAACAATGTGGCGCGGTCCCTCATGCTGGCCTGCAGCCGTTTTGACATGAAATTTAACATTGCCACTCCGCCGGGGTATGAACTGCCGGAAACCCAGGACCCCGCCTCCGCCGCCGCCGCGCTGGCCACCCACGACCCGCAACAGGCCGTGCGTGGCGCTGATATTATTTATACGGACACCTGGGTAAGCATGGGGCAGGAGGCCGAAAAAGAAAGCCGGCGCGCGTTGTTCCAGCCTTATCAAGTAAATTCCGCCCTGATGGCGCAGGCCCCCGCACACGCGATCGTGATGCACTGCCTGCCGGCGTACCGCGGCCTGGAAATCACCGAAGATGTCATTGATGCGCCGCGCAGCCTGGTGTTTCAACAGGCGGAAAATCGCATGCATTTTCAGAAAGGCCTGCTGGCGGCGCAACTGGCCAACTTTTAATTCCGGCCGGCGTGGCGCGCCCTTGACGGCCTCCCCGACATATTTCAACCTAACTTATTGGAGTCAACCATGCGAAACGATGGCCGCGAAAACAATGCACTGCGCCCGATTAGCTTCCAGTGCGGCTTCACCCGCAACGCGGGCGGCTCCGTGCTCATTGCTGCCGGGCAAACCCGCGTGCTGTGTACCGCCATGATTGAACCGGGCGTTCCCCCTTGGTTAATAGGCAAAGGGCAGGGCTGGCTGACCGCCGAATACGGCATGTTGCCCGGTTCCACCAACACGCGCAAGAAGCGCGACACGGGAAAGCCCGATGGCCGCTCCGTGGAAATCCAGCGCTTGTTGGGCCGCACCCTGCGCAGCATTATTGATCTGAAACAATTGGGCGAAAACACGCTGTGGGTTGACTGCGACGTGCTGCAAGCTGATGGCGGTACGCGAACCGCCAGCATTACCGGCGCCTATGTAGCCGTGCGCGACGCCGTGGCCAGTGCGACCGCCCGCGGGCTGTTAACAGGAAATCCACTGACCGGACAGGTGGCGGCGATCAGCGTGGGCATCGTTCGCGGCGAATGCATGTTGGACTTAAACTATTTGGAGGATGTGGCCGCCGAAGTGGACATGAACGTTGGCATGTTGGCCGATGGCTCATTTGTGGAGGTGCAGGGCACCGGGGAAAAGGCCACCTTCACCATGGCGCAACTCACCGCGATGGTACAACTGGCCGCCGACGGCGTGCGGCAACTGCATGAATTGCAGAATGCGGCGCTGGAAACGGCGTAAGTGATCGCTGAATTATCAACTGTCGCAACACAGGACGATTTGGTTTTATCCCGCTCCGGATATTGGACGGCTACGCGCAATTGCCGGGACGGGTCTGCCGTTGCCTCCCTTGGATGCCTGACAATAGCCAGGGATAAAATCCCTGGTCGTCCAAACCGTATAAATTGGTAGTCCCCGTGGGGACGGATGAATGTTGGGGGCGTTATTGTGCGCGGATTTGGGGAACCGCGGTTCAGCGGTCCGGGCGGCCGAGCCATTAGTGCCTTGTCACCGCTTGACCCCGGGATATATCATCGCCGGGTTCCTTTGAATTTCCTGGCAATCGAACCAGGCAGTTTTCCTTATTCATCTATTCGCCGACACGTATAGATTTTTTTGTATCTCGCCTCCATGCCAATAAATGAAGGGGAAACCCGGCGGGAACGAGGAACATCGGGAATCCAAAGGCTTAGGCGTGACAAAGCACCACGGTCGTGGCGCCACTAACGTTGTTGGAACGTTCATTAGTCCGTGCGGGACTTGGAATAATCCTCGCGCGTTGTTCCGGGGGTTTCACCCCTGGCTATTTTCAGACGCCCCAGGGGCTACGGGGCATAGGCCGTGCCAGGCCTGATAAAAATCCCTGGCCATTAAACGGCTGCGCGCCATTGTCAGCAGCGGCGCAATAAAAGTGGAGGAAGTATGGACGGTATGGGTTGCAGGCCGAAATGACCGCGACAGTTGTTTATTCGGAAATCCTAAGCGGTGCTTCCGCCAACGCCCGCGTCTTTACCGCAGCCAATGGCCCGCCGGGTGCGTCAGAAAATCTTCAAGGGCAATCCCGTCCGCCCCGCCGACCAATAACAAACGGCCCGGCTTGAAGCGCCGGGCAAAGGCGTTCATTCCGGGAAGCGCCTCACGCCGAAGGCCGCTTTTCACCTCCACCGCCGCCACCACAGCGCCGCCGTCACTAATAACAAAATCGACCTCATGGTTGCGCTCCCGCCAATAAGAAATGGTCACTGATTCGCCGAAACTCGTGTTGACCAGGTGCGCCCCCACGCACGTTTCCACCAGGCGCCCCCAATGATTACCATCGGCTTTCGCCTGCGCCGGCGACAGAGCGTTCTGTGCGCTCACAAGGGCCGCGTTCAGGGCAAGAAATTTGGGGCTTGATGCCCGCTGTTGCGCCAGCCCTGGCGAATACTTTGACAAGCCGGTGAGCATGCCGGCGCTGTGCAGCAGGTCCAAATAATGGGCCAGCGTCACGGTGTTGCCGGCATCGGTGAGTTGGCCGATCATTTTCTGGTAAGATAGTATTTGCCCGGTGTACGCGCAGCCCAGTTGAAAAAGCCGCCGGAGCAGGGCGGGTTTGTCCACGCGGGCATCAAG
>JAJZCU010000003.1 GCA_021828935.1 Planctomycetota bacterium
GGCGGATTTATTTTCACGTGATAAGCCGACACGCGGGCATCAATATTTTTTAACCCGGCCCTGCGCCGCGCATAGGTTTTCTTATGCAGAGCGTTCACAATTTCGTCAAATAAGTTATTGCTGTTTTTTAGCAGTTGGTTCCACCGCACCCCGGAAAAAAACTTTTTCCCGGGATATTCCTGGGTGTCCGGCGCGGCGGGGCTTGCCGGCGCAATGCCCTGGCCCGCCGGAACGAGCGTCACGAATTTTACATGCCAGTCACCCACCGCCATGCGCTCGATGCCGTCCAGCAACAGGAACCGGAACCCATGGCCGACACACGCCGCCATGGAGCCTGATCGCGGCAGCGTTTCCATGCCATGCAAGATGGCCTTCTCTTCAAGAACGTTAAGTTCTCCCCCCTTCAGCAGCGCTTGGGTCGCACGGTTGGCCCACGCCGACAAATTGTGGCTGACCAGCAAGCTAATGAACATTGGCTGGCGACCTTCCAATGCGGCCAGCCGGTAAATTGCGACGATGGTTTTGGCGCACTTCCCGCCGTGGTGGTCGCCCATGCTGTGCATGGCGCTCCGGGCCAAAAGCTCACCCTCATTTTCCTGCGTACTTAGGTTTGGCAGCAGGATGCCCAGCATGTTTGCCGGCCGGGGGCGCCTTGTAAGCATGGGCATATAGAACTGCGAGCGGACGCTGGCGCGCCGCAGAAGCCGCAAGACGTGGCGATTGGCACGCAAGTACGCCGCCGAACGCGGATGCCCGGCCGTGGTCCACGGCATTTGCGCCGCGTACTTGCCCGCGAAAGACCACACCGACCGGTTCCCGTAGCCTGATGGCCAGCCATGTTTTTTGGCAAATGCAGACCACCCGATGTTTCGGTCTGCCGCGGGAGGCAAATGCTCCTCCAGGGCCTTGTAAAACCGCGTCGTGAATTTGGCCCCACTCCTGCCGTTGACAAGCATTGCCGGGAACGTCCTTGCCACCAGAACGCCCGCATTGTTCTTCGCGGTCACGCCGCGCCTGGCCATCGCATTGATGGCCGCCACATAATTAATGCGCCCCGACGGCAGCACCGGTGCGGTGAAGTACGTGGTGGCTTGGGAAATTTTAAATGGGGCGCGGTGGGCGGCGGCGGCGATGCATGGTACTGCCGCAGCCGCGAGCGTGGCGAGCAGCACGCCGTTTATCAGGAAAGTTCTGGCCGTTGCCGGGCTTGTTCGCGTTTTAATAATGAATGGCATTTTTTTTCTCCGGGTGTTGAACGCGGCCTTTTGCTCCGACTGCCCGCGCGGGCTGTAATCTGGACGGTCCAATCTTTTCCGGGCGTTGTGGCGTCAACGCGGCGTCCACCCCCGGCAAGCCAGGGGCTATATAAGGCGACGGTTATTTGCCGCAGCGCAATGTGACCACGAAACCGTGGTGCGTCTTCACGCGCCCCTTGCCGCCGACTGGCGTCCATGCCTGCAACGTGTAACCGCCATGCTTACGCCTGTAAATCAGTGGCTTTGCGGTAAACGGATTAAGCAATGGGGTTGGTAACAATTTCGGCGTGAGCATGGCGATCGTCTTTGGATAAATATGATGGTCTGCGTGATAAATTGCCAATGCCAAGCCGATTTCAACCATGCGCTGTTGTAAAATCGCATCATCGCGGAACTGCAACGCCTTGAACATATTCGCGTACATGAGGCTAATAAAGAAATCCCGCAGCTTCAGCGTCGTGGCCAGCCGCCCCGCTGGCGGCCCCGGCCAGGGCATTTTCGTGACGGAGATGTGGTCTCCCCTTATGCGCGAGGCCCACTCATCCAATGCCAGTTTCTGGCGCGCGTACCCCGGTGTGCCCAGCGCTTTTATGTTGGCGTCGTAAAACCTGTTAAGATCCGTCAAGAGCAAGTTCCATCGAACGCGCGACAGGAACGCATCCATGTGTATTTGGTCCATTGCGGAGCGCACCGGGCGTTTGCCGCCGGAAGCCCAGGCCGTTGGAAGCAATTCACGTAGCGCCTTCGCATGGCCAAGCGCCAAACGTTCGGCGGAATCCAACATTCCGTAACGCTCAGCAACGTTGACCGATGACGCCAGAGACGCAAAATTTGGCAGGGCCATGATGGCGCGCAGCAGCGCTTGTTCCTGCGGCTTCCGCAAATCATGGTGCGCCAGCAGATAGCGGGTGGACCGCGTGGCCACGTTGCTGTCGTCCCAGGCGACCAGATCGCAAATAAGAAACGGCTGGTGGCCCTCAAGCGCCGCCAGGCGATACGCCGCCAAAATTGGGGTCACGGCGCGCGCCGGCCGCCCGCTGCCGACCTCATGCATCGCCATTCGCACCAGCCCATCCGTTTCGCCGCGTTCCACGGCAAGATTAGGAAGCAGCACGCCGATCATTGCGCCGTTAGGGTGATCCGGGAACATCGGCATGTAGAATTTATTGCGGTGGCTGGCGCGGATTGCCAGACGCAGGGCCGGGCCGTCGAGCTTCAGCAAAGCCGCCACCCGCGGGTGTTGCGCGCTGGTCCACGGATGCATGGTGGCGTCCCCGCTCTTAAAAAAAATCGTTTGTTCCGCCGCACTGCCCGCCATGAGCCCTTTGGGCCGAAAATGGCGTTGTGCGTAGGCGGTCCACTGTCGATACCGCGCATTGGGCAACGGTCGCTTGATGCCCAGCGCTCGGTAAAATCGCGCGACATAACCCGCGTTCACCATGGGCATGACAAAGGTTTGGGCCACCAATGCCCCGGCGTTATTCGCCTTGGTCACGCCGCGCTTGGCCGCCGCGTTGATTGCCGCAACGTAATTAATGCGCCCCGACGGCAGCACCGGCGATGTGAGATAGGTGGTGGCGCGGGACACTTTGAACGGCGCCTTATGGGCGGGGGCGGCGACGCTGGCGCTGGCCCGCGGCGCGGACGCTGCGCCAATCGCCGCGACTATTAATAAAGGACAAATACCAACTACACGAGGCTGCTTTTTAAGAGTTGCCGGCATGGCCTTCCCTTTTTTTCTACGTAGCCATTGTGCCCCGTCCCTTACAACCGATTATAGGCCGATGCTTGGTGCGGACGAAATCTTCGCCGCCTTGGATAAACGCTCCTTTCTAATTTTCCTCACAGCGCCGAAAATTCCATGACTTCCAGCGGCTTTTCCACTTGCGGAATGGCCACGTTGGCGTAATCGGCCAGGCCGGCGGCGGCCATTTCGTGGCGCACGGCGGCGGCGGAATGCGTTCCTTCATGGGCCAGCAAATCCCAGAAGATGCGGCCGTCCGACCGGCAGTTTTCCAGCGGGTCAATGGCCTGCTGGAAGGCCTGAATGCGGCCGTCGCAGTTTTCGTACACGCCGGCCTTTTCGGCCCAGGTGCAGGTGGGCATGGACAGGCCCGCTTTTTCATAAAGCCCTGTGTGGCGCGATGTCAGGGCGATCAAGGTGGGGGCGGCTCCGATGGCGGCAAGCACGGGCTTGTCCATGCCGGGCAGCGGGTCTGCCGAGGCCAACACGGCCATGACTTTCTTATTCTTTATTTTTTCCGCGAGTTCTTCCAGGGCGCAGGCGTTGCCGCCGAAATGGGCGGTGATTTTTTCAGCCCCGCGGCGGTTGGGCGCCTTTTCAGCGCGGATGGTGAACGTCACGGCGCCAGTCGCGGGATTTTTGAATACCTGGTCCTGTCCATCAATCCGCGGGGGCGTGACGGCCAGCCAGGCCTGTGGATCGATTGAGCGGGCAAACTTCGCGTGCAGAAACATTTCTTCCGTGGACGCAAACGGGCTTAACACCGCCGCGGTGCTGCCGGGGCCGTTGTCCCGCACGGCCTTCTGCAAATCTTCCGTGGTTTGGGCGTAGGCCCTTTCCCATGACGTTTCCACAAACGAACCATATTGCATGCGGTGGCAGGCGTGCAGTCGATTTTCATGGACAAATTGCCAGGTGTAGCGTGCTTCATCACTAATCCACCATTTGTTCACATCGGCGTTAAAGCGAGGTTTAATACGGTAGATACGGCCATGGTTGTGGTGGATGAATATATTTTCTCCGCCGCTGGAAATCGGCGATATGCTGGCGGCGCTTTTTAAGAACCAGACGCGCTGGCTGAACAGAAAATCTTTGTCAAGCAACGCGCCCACGGGGCAAATGTCAATCACATTGGCCGATAGCGGATTGTCCACGGTTTTGCCGGGAAACACGTCGATTTCTTCGCGGGCGCCCCGGCCGAAGACCGCCAATTCGCCGCTGCCGGAGATTTCGCGCGTGAAGCGCACGCAGCGCGTACACAAAATGCACCGGTCAGAATACAGCAGCACATGCAGGCCAATGTCTTTCTTGGGGTTCTTAATTTTGTCTTCTTCAAAACGGCTCTCGGCCCGGCCATAGTTAAAGCTGTAATCCTGCAAATAGCATTCGCCGGCCTGGTCGCACACGGGGCAATCCAGCGGATGATTAATAAGCAAAAATTCCATCACCGCCTTCTGGTTGGCCACCGCCTTGGGCGACTTGCTGGTGACTTTCATGCGGTCCACGGCGGGCGTTTGGCAACTGGGCGTAAGCTTGGGCAGCTTCACCATTTTGGCAGGGTCTTTGGGGTCCGGAGATTCCATTTCCACCAAGCAAATGCGGCAACTGGCCACGATGGAAAGCCCCGCGTGGTAGCAGTAATGCGGAATGGGAACATTGGCGTCATTGCACGCCTGAAGAATGGTTTTTTTACCCTCCCAGGAAACCATCTGGCCGTCAACTTCCATTGTGGGCATGATTGAACCTCAAAATCAAAGGCGGCCGCGCGCCGGGCGTTGGGCCGAATTTATGTTCACAAAAAACAGGCGGGATCAAACGCCCGCGGGCGCCGCCGCCGCGCCCGATACGGTCACGGCCATGGGAACCGAAACGCCCGCCACCAGCGGCGATTTTACCACGGCCTTGAAATCATCGGGAAACTTTTGCAGGAATGTTTTCACCGCCCAATTGGCGCCGTCGGCCAAGCCGCAAATAGTGGTGCCCGGCATGGCGCCCATGGTTTGCGAGAGTTCCAGCAGCATGTCCAGGTCGTGCGGCTTGCCGCGGCCGGCCACGATGCGGTTGAGTATTTTGTGCATCCACGACGTGCCCTCGCGGCAGGGGGTGCATTGGCCGCAGCTTTCATGCGAAAAAAATCGCACAATATTCCGCAGAATTCGTGGCAGGCTGGTTTGGTCGTTCATAACAATCACGCCGGCGGTGCCCAGGCCCAGCACCCCATATTTCTTACCAATGTCAAAATCCAGTTCCGCGTCATATTGGTTGGTGGCCAAAATACCCATGGAAATGCCGCCGGGAATGGCGGCTTTGAATTTACCCTTCACGCCGCCGCCATATTTTTCAATGAGCGTGGACATTTTGATGCCCAGTTCCTCTTCGTACACGCCGGGCGCATTGACATGACCGCTGATGCCAAACAATTTTGGGCCTGATGAAGAGGGCGTTCCCATGGCCTTGAACCAGGCGGCGCCATGTTCAACAATGGGCACAACGCAGGCCAGGGTTTCCACATTGTTAATAATGGTGGGTTTTGCAAATGCGCCGGCGATGGCCGGAAATGGCGGCTTGATGCGCGGCCAGCCGCGCTTGCCTTCCAGCGATTCAAGCAGACCGGTTTCTTCGCCGCAGATGTAGGCGCCGGCGCCGCGATGCACGTAGCAGTTGTGGGTAAATTCGGTGCCGGCGTGTTTCTGGCCAAAGATGCCGTGGCTGTACGCTTCGGCGAGGGCCTCTTCCAAAATTTGGGCTTCGCGGTGGTATTCGCCGCGAATGTAAATGTACGAAGTGGTAATGCTATTGGCATACGCGGCAATGGCGATGCCTTCCAGCAGAATATGCGGATCATAATCAATTAAATAACGGTCTTTGAAAGTGCCGGGTTCTGATTCGTCAAAGTTCACCGCCAGATACCGGGGGTGAATGTCCTTCGGCAGAAAGGTCCACTTGCTGCCGCAGGGAAAACCCGCGCCGCCGCGCCCGCGCAGGCCGGAGTCCACGACCAGCTTCACGATGTCCGCCGGGGGCATGGCCAGGGCCTTTTTCAGCGATTCATAACCACCGGTGGCCACGTAATCATCATACCGGTGCAAATGTCGGCCGCCGGGCTCGGCGGGGATGCGTTTTAATAAAATAGGTCCGGGAAAAGCCATGCCTGCCTCGTCTTTAGGTCTGCCCGCGCCGCTGGTTTAAGCTGGCGCAGGCGTTGTCTTGGTCGTTTGCCATTCAGTGGCCGTGAACCTCGGGTTCCACCTTGGATGCGGTGGCGCCGGGAATTTTCGCGGCGTGGGCCGCGCCGTTGCCTGCGCTGTGGTCGCCATGCTGGGGCAACGGGGGCAACTGCTGTAACTCTTGCGCGAATGATTCGGGCCGCAGATTTCCGCGCAGCTTGCCGTTAATCAGCGCACACGGCGCCTGTTCACAGGCCCCCAAACATTCCACGGCAAATACGGTGATTTTTCCGTCTTCCGTGGTCTCTTCAGGATCCGTTCCGAGCAGTTCACGCACCTTGCCCAACACCGCCTCGTGGCCGGCCAGTTCACAGGAAATGGACCGGCACACCTGCACCGCATATTGGCCGGAGGGTTGCAGCCGAAATTCTTCATAAAATGAAACGGCGTCCTGCACCTGCGCTTGCGTGATGCCCAGAAAGGCCGCGGCTTCGTCAATGGCGCCTGCGGGAATATAGCCGTACTCATGCATCACCATGTGAAACAGCGGAAGCAGCGCCGCCTGCTTCCGCGGGTAGCGGAGCAGATAGGTATCTTCCATGGTTTTGCGCATTGTGTCGGTCAGGTACGGTTCGGCCCGCGTGGGGGTATAGGCCTTCAGCCGATTTTCAACGATCCATGCCATGGGGTTTCCTTAACAATCCGGGGCGCCGCATGTTTCGCGGACCCGCCCGCGTTTATCGATCCAGTTCCGCCGCGATGATGTTCAAGCTGCCCATAATGGCCACAAGGTCGGAGATCATGTGCCCTTCGATCATCTTTGGCAGCACGCTTAGGTGAATGAAAGATGGCGGCCGCGTGCGGGCCCGCCAAGGGTTCTTGCCGCCGTCGCTGACAATATAATACCCCAGTTCGCCATTGGCGGTTTCGTGGCAACCGTAGGCTTCGGCGCGCGGGGGTTCAAATCCGCGGTTGGTCATCACCAGTTCAAAATGATGAATCAGCCCCTCAATGCTGCCGTATACCTGGCTTTTGGGCGGCAGAATTTCCTTGCCGTCGGGGTTCACGTTCATCGCGCCGCCGGGGATGTTGTCAATTAATTGGCGAATGATGGCAATGGATTGCTTCATTTCCTCCAGGCGCACCAGATAACGGGCCAGCACGTCGCCGGTTTTCATAATCGGCACCTTAAACGACACCGCGGCCGTGCCCTGGCCGTCCCAGTTGTCTTTGTAGCATAAATACGGGTCATCCTTGCGAATGTCACGCGGCACGCCCGCCGCCCGCGCCACCGGACCACTGAGGCTCCAGTTAATGGCCTCGGCCGTGGTCACAGCGCCAATACCCTGGGTGCGATCAATAAAAATGCGGAGGTGGTTGAGCATGTGCTCAATATCATCAATGCCTTTGGGCAACGTAGTGTCCAGATAATTTTTTACCATTTTGCGGAACATGGCGTCATCCACGTCACGCATGGCGCCGCCGACGCGGGCCCAACTGGTGTGGTAGCGCGCGCCGGAGACGAATTCCATGATGTCATTGATGGGTTCGCGTTCATTAAAGCCAAACAGAAATGGCGTGTATCCGCCCAAGTCCAAAGCGGCGGCGCCCACGCACAGGAGATGATCCTGAATGCGGGCCAGTTCGGCCAGAAGCGTGCGGTATACCTTGCAGCGCGGCGTAAGCTCCACGCCGAAAAGGGTTTCCACGGCGCGCATCCAGGCGAACTCATTGGCGATGGGCGAGATGTAATTCATCCGGTCAACAATGGTCACATATTGGTTGTAATCCAACGCCTCGGCATTTTTTTCAAAACCGGAATGCAAATATCCAATAATCGGTACGCAACGCACGATGCGTTCGCCGTCAATTTCAATGACCAGACGAATGGTGGTATGGGTGGAAGGATGCTGAGGGCCAAAGTTTAATGTCCAAAGGTTGCTGTCCGCGGAGAGCTCCGGCGTGGCCAGCGGATCATCCACGAGGCCCACGGCCCCTTTTTCCAACGTGTAGGGCATGTAAAAAACTCCAAGCCGGGAGGCCGCGGCACATGGGCCGGGAACCGCCGCCGACGGAAACCTGTTCGTGATATTATTCACAGAGGGGCCGCGCAGCAAGGCCGGGGGGAAGCGGGGGCAGCTAATTTTCACGTCGCTCCCGTCCGTCTCAGGATCCCCACGTTTCTGCATTTTCCTCCGCGCCGTCTCAAGCCCACCATTAATGGTGGGGCTGGTGCATGTTCGTTGATCAACCTTCCATCGTCGTGTGCATTTACGTACCCTCCGCCGCCCCGCGGGCTGCAAACATTCTGCCGGGATCCAACAACCGGGCCAAAAGTGACGGCGGTAAACTTGTGTCACCTCCACCCTACCCCGTCCTGCATGGTTCCACAAAGTTGTGCGTTATACTACTCTATGAGGAACGGAATTTTCGTGTTTTTTCCCAAGCGAGGCCGCAGTGACGCGTTCGGAGCAGATTAAATTGAGCGTGGCGGGAACCATTCTTGTCGCCGTCGGAATACTGTTGTACCTCGACTTACGCGGCCACAAGCACGATCCCACAGTCAATGCATTTCAGCCCCTGGCGGTGGCGGAGGGGGACAACATCTACCGGCCGGTGAGCAAGAACAACCCGGCGAATCCGATGCACACGATGTATGAAGTCATTCTGGCGGACTCTCAGGGGCAGTTGCACATTGAACAATTCCCTAACATGAAGGACACGCCGCCGCAAATTGTTTTCCGCCCCGCGCCGCGCCAGGGCGGTCAATACCGCGTGCGGGAACTGGCGCAAGTTTCCGATGCGTGCCAGAAGGCCATCGTGTTTTCGTGCCTGCGTTGGGGCCGTGTTTCCCCATGGTTTATTCGCACCATGCAGCCCACGCCGGCCCAACGCAAGGTTATCCGAGCTGCGGAAAAGCGTTATTTTCAGGCCCAGGCCGCACTGCAATCCAATGAGACCAACGGCGCGTTTCGGCCGCAGCTTCTGAAAAAGGTGATCGCGGCGACCGACAAATTTTCCGCACTCAAAGGCGATCCGATAACGGACCACCACAAGCAGCGCGAGGCCCGGCGAACCATGTGGCTGGGCATGCGATTCATCCGTGCCAAGCGCGCGGCACGCTTCAAAAACATGGAGCGGTTGGCAAGCAAAGTCTGCGACACGCTCAACAGCACGGAAAAGGCCGCCTTGGCCAAAATCTATGACCGGCTGGCCAAGCGCATGCGGTAGACTAAATCATTGGGCGGAAATTTGGCTGTGGTCGAACTTCGCGTGGCACGTCCGATATGCAAGAATTAAACCCAGCGGATTTTTCCTGCCATGGTGTCGGCCTTTTCTGCCGAAAATTACCCTGTGTTAACCAGATTACCATTTTTGTCCCGTTTTGCGGGGGCGCAGCCAATGTCCACGCGGCCAACCGCCCCTGAACCGCCGTCGCCCAGGCCGATCCGTTTGTCGCGCACTGCGGAGGCCACGGGCCTGCTGGACCCGTATCCCCGCCGCGTGCGGCTGGTGGCCATTGATTTGGACGGCACGCTGTTGAATCAACGCAAGGCCATTACGCCGCGCACGCAGCGGGCGTTGCACCGGGCCGTGAACCGCGGCGTGCAGATCGTGCTGGCCACAGCGCGGCCGCCGCGCTCCGTCCGATATTACTATCAGGCGCTGCGTTTGAGCTCGTTGCAGATTAATTACAACGGCGCATTGATTTGGGATGAAAAGCAAAAACACATCATCAGCCACCGCCCGCTGGACTTGGAATTGGCCCGCAAGGCCATTGCCTTCGCCCGGCGGCGCTACCGCGACATCATGGTGAGCGTGGAAATTTTGGACAAGTGGTATACCGATCATTATTCAGATGTACCAGAATACACCACCGAGACGGCGAAACATTTTTCGCCCGATTTTGTCGGGCCCCTGAAATCATTTCTTACCGTGCCGGTGACGAAGGTCATGTTTCTTGGCAAGCCGGAATGGGTCGCGGACCTCGAAGCACGCATCCCGCAAAAGTTTGGCTACAGTCTGTCGCACACGCGCAGCGATCCACATTTGTTGCAAATCATGGCGCGCGGCGTGAACAAGGGCGTGGCCTTGCGGGCACTGGCCGATCGGCTGCACATTGATCTGGCCGACACGATGGCCATTGGCGATGCGCCCAACGATGTGGAGATGCTGCAGACCGCCGGAACGGCCGTGGCCATGGGCAATGCCTGGCCGGAATTGCGCGCCGTGGCGCGTTATGCGGCGCCCACCAATGAAGAAGACGGCGTGGCCGTGGCCCTGGAACGGTTTGTGCTTACGGCACATGCGGCGGTATAACGCATGGAAAGGCTGGCGCGATCGCCGGCCACCGGGCGCCTTGACGTTTTAGGAACCTCCATGCAGTTGCCATACCTGACCGCCGCCTTACCGGGCGCGGGCGGGCAGATCAAAAAACTCATTGATGACTTTGTTGTTGAAGAAATTCCACTCTACACGCCGCAGGGCGTGGGCACGCACTGTTACATCACCATTGAAAAGCGGGGCATTTCCACCATGCAGGCCGTGCGCAATGTGGCGCAGGCCCTGGGTCGCACCAGCGGCGACATCGGCTATGCCGGATTGAAGGACACCCAGGCGGTGGCGCGGCAAACGTTTTCGGTGGAACATCTGGAAACGGCCCGTGCTCGGGGGCTGGAAATGCCGCACCTGCGCGTGGTGGAAATCAGCCGGCACCGCAATAAATTAAAAATAGGCCATCTGGCGGGCAATAAATTTATCATTAAGATACGCAATGACCAGTGGTTGAAAGACCCAACGCTGCAGGGGCGGGCCCTGGAAAACGCCCAAGCCATTCTGGCCGCGCTGACGCCCACGGGCGTGCCCAATTTTTTCGGCCCGCAGCGCTTTGGCTTGCGCAAAGCCGATCATTTGCTGGGCCTGGCCATTCTGCAAAACAATGCGGTGGAATTTGCCCGCCGTTTTTTGGGCGACCCGGACCCGTCCGTGGACCATGGAGACGTTTTGGTGGCCCGGCAACAATTTGCCAACAACCATTTGGATCTTGCCCTGCAGCATTGGCCCGGCCATTTGCGTGAAGAACGCCGGGCCCTGGCCGCCATGGTGCGCGCCAAAGGCAATGCCGCGCAGGCTCTATTCGCTGTTGACCTGCCATTGAAGCGTCTGCTGGTTTCCGCGTTTCAGGCCTTTCTTTTCAATGAAGTGCTGGTGGCGCGGCTGCCGCAGCTTGCGCAGATATTGCCCGGCGATCTTTGTTGGAAGCACGACAACGGTTCTGTTTTTGCCGTGGAAGACACCGCGGAGGCGGCGCAGAAGGAACAGCCGCGGGCCGATGCCCATGAAATTTCGCCATCGGGGCCGATGTTTGGCTACCGCATGACCGAGCCTTCAGGGGCGCCGCGGGAAATGGAAGCCGCGGTGCTGCAGCGGCAGGGGCTCACGCCCGATGTGTTCGCCACGCCGCGGGCGCAAAAGTCAAAAGGCGGCCGGCGCGCCATGCGTTTTTTTCCGCAAGATTTAGATGTTACCGCGGACAGCGATACGCACGGGCCCTATCTGCAATTGCATTTCTCGCTTCCCCCGGGCTGCTTTGCCACCGTGCTGCTGGGTGAAATTATGAAAGCCGATGCGCCCACCGACGCCGCGGCGTAGTGAGGGCGCCTGGCACGGCCGGGGGGGCAGGGCTTACGGGGGGCGGGGCTTCCAGGCCGCCGTAGTCATGTTTATGTTACGATTTTTCGCCAATGGCATGCGTAGAAATCGCCGACCAAGATGCCACTCCCTTCAGCTTTTTTGGACGGCGCAAGACCCTCATTCAATCGTCGTACCGCAGTTGCACTTCCAGCGCGCTCTGCGGCAGGCGGTCGCGCCATTCGGAGATGAGTTCTTTGTAGGCGTTGCCCACCGGCCGCATCTTGCGTTGCAGATCCACCAAGCCGCAGGCGTTCTGGTTTAGGTTGTACTCGCGCAGAGCCGTGTCCCAATCGATCTGATCCTGCAGGCTGTACCAGGTGAACCCCAGAATGGGCACGCCATCCTGGCGGAGGCGGTGGAGGTTGGACCATTCTTTGGTCAGCCACTCGGGGGCGCCGTCGGAATCCTGCTTGTTGGTTTCGGTATGCATGACCGGCAGGCGGTAGCGTTCATAATACTGATGGGTGATAACATAATAGCCAAAAATTTCACCGGACGGAGTGATGCTGCCGTCGCGATGCACCATGTGTTCATTGGTGGCGTAGTAGTCGTTGCCCATGACGCACCGGGCCCGGATGTGGTTCTGCTGGAACCACTGATATTCTTCCGCGGTCATGCCGTTCTGTAACAGGTAATTGTACATGCGCACGTCCAGCGAGTGGCCGTAGGTTAAGTCCAGCGCCAGGAACCGCTTTTGGTTGTTAAAATCAGCCTGGTCTTTGCTGTCCGGATGCTCGGAATGAAAATATTCGGATGATTCGCTCTGCACAAACACGGGCAACCCCTGGGACGCTTCCTGAATGGAATGCATCGCCAGGACATTGGCCTTGGCCAGGTGCTTTAGCGCGGTGACGAAGGCCCGGTCTGTCTTCAGCCGTTCGTTCCACCAGCCGTATTGCCCTGAGAAGAGGGCGGCGATGTACAGTTCATTCACGGGGGTATAGCAGCGCACCCATTGGTACCGTTTGGCGAAAGCCGCGGCGTATTCCGCGAAGAGCCGGGGGAAATCCGGGTTCTGAAAATTACCAATAAAATCTGGAACGCCGAAATGGCATAAATCGGCGATCGGAATAATGCCCAGTTCCTTCAGCCGGTTAAACGTCTCGTCCGTGAAGGACCAATCGTACCGGCCGGGGCCAAGGTAGGTTTTATACAACGGCGGTCCGTAGCGCAGGCAATCCACGCCAATGTCTTTGGCCAGACGGAAATCCTCCTGCCAATACTTGTAATGGCCGGTGCTCTCCAACTCATCGCGGCGGATGATTTTGCCGTCTTTTCCCATGATTGTGGGATAACTGTTTTCAATGCCGGAGCAGAACACAAACGAAAACGACTTTTTTCCGGCGCGGTCCGCGGCCTGTGATTTCTTCATAAAATTCGCGTTGTCGGCCATGGGTGGGTCTCCTGCGAGAGTCAGTCAAAAAAATTATAAAATATCCAGACGGCCGCCGTCCACAATCAGGGTTGTGCCGGTGATGAAGCGGGCTTCGGGCGCGGCCATGAATGCGATGGCGGCGGCGATGTCTGCGGGCTGCCCCACGGCGCCGGTGATTTTTTCTTCGCCATCTTTTACGTTTGGATTATTCCACAACATGGGGGTGTTCACGGCGCCGGGGGCTACGCAATTCACGCGGATTTTTTTACTTTCGCACTCCAACGCCAGCACCCGCGTGAAGGCCTCCATGGCGCCTTTTGACGCCGCATACGGCGCCACGCCAGCCTCTGATTCATGGGCATGAACAGAACTGGTGTTAACAATGGCGCTGCCCGGCGGCATGTGCGGAATGCCATATTTGCAGAACATAAACACCGACCGCATGTTCACCGCCATAACGTGGTCCCATTGCGCTTCCGCGAGATCCACCACCGGCAGGAACGTCATCATGGCCGCATTGTTCACGATGACATCCAGCGATTTCCACCGGTCCACCCCCATTTTTATGGCCGCCTGCACCGCCAGTGAATCAGAAACGTCGGCCTGGGCGAAGACCGCCTGGCCGCCGGCTTTCGTAATAAGTTCTACCGATTCATGCCCATTGTTCGCGTTAAGGTCCACAATCACCACGCGCCCGCCTTCTTGTGCGAACCGCTGTGCGGTGGCCCGACCGATTCCCGACCCGGCGCCGGTGACCAAACAAACCTTATTAGCGAAACGCATTGCAACCCTCGGCAAAAGTACGATATTCACAAACGCACGCAATCTTTGTACCGTGGCGGTCAAATTCTGGAATATTGTCTTCGTTGCGCCTCCGGCGCGTCGCGCGAATGCCTCTTGGCAGCGCCCGCCTTTACATTCATTCCGGGCCAAAGTATGAAGCATTGACGCACTGGAAAAAGGGTTGAATCTATGGAACACAAGAGCGTATTGGCCCTACCTGTTGAATGCACGCTGCTGGCCCACGTCTTGGAGCATGTGGATGACGCGATGCGTGTTCTGGTTCCGCGGGAAATCAATGGACAACTAGCGGCCTTGGTGGCGCCCGCCGTGGACCAACTACGAAAAAATGTCCCGGCGGGGCGGTCTGCTCAGCAAGTTGCCTGCGTCGAAGCCGGCTTATGGTTGCTGGCGGATGATTTGCACCGTTGCCATGAAATCTGCCAGAACATCGACACGCCCCAAGGCAGCGCCTGGCACGCGATCATGCATCGCCGGGAAGGAGACTTTTCCAATGCCCTGTACTGGTGGCGGCGCGCCGGCAAGCTGCCGTGGCTCAACCCTGTTACTGGCGGCGACATTTCGGAAGAGGCGCGTTTGCTGGCCCGGGGCGCGGGCCGATCTGGCGCAGCCCTGGAACTGGCTGACCAATTGGAAGGCGCCTATGACCCCGCGGCGTTTACGCGCGCTGTGGAGGCGGCACATGCAGATCCCACCACGCCATTTTATGCTGCGGCGGTGCGCATCGGGCGCTTGGAGTTCCTGAGCTTGCTTGCCCAATGTTGGTCAAAGTGAAAGCGATGCGCCGCCGATTTTTATTAACCAGCGATAAAACATTTTATACCGTGCGTTGGCGGGAGTGACACAATTAACGGGCGTCGCCTTTTGTCGCGGGTTTGGCGGCCGTTGGAGTTCGGCAGAATGTTTGCGGTCAACGCCGGGTGCGTCGACGCCCGCCACCGCTGGAAGGTCAAAAATAAACCGCTGAGGCGCGGAGCGCGCGGAGACGACGGGGCTTAGCGGACGCGGGGATTTTGAGGCGCCTGGGTTGGAAGGGGGGTGGCCATCTTGGCCGTCGGATCGTCGCCTGCCATTCGGCATCAAATCTTGGCGTGGACATGACTGCGGGGGGCTAGAGGCGCTGGAAGCCCGCCCCCACAACAGAGCCCGCCCCCCATGATCGCCGCCCTCCGTTGGCTCGTGCTCAGCGGCCCTCACCGTCTCCGCGGTTCTTTCATTTCGCCTGTGCGGCGCCATGCGTTTGGGAAAAAATGGGTCATAGGTTCCGCGCGGTATATCGCCCGGCCATGTTCCCCGCGCCGGGCGCGACCCGCAGTCGCGGCTTGATGGGCCACAATCCGGGAGTCGCCGGCCCACTGGCCACGGATTCCTGGATCCTCACCAACTTGCCGCACGGCGCCGGGAATTATTAAAAATTACCGTTCGCCCATGATAATTTCCATGGCCAACTGGTCCAGCCGCTCGTAAGGAATGCCCCGGGCGCCGATGGCCTTGCGGTCGAATTTCATCGACTTCAACTGCCGCACCGCGTTTTCGGAAAAGTTGCCAGCCAGCGCGTCCAGCTTTTCATCCGCCGGGTTGATCCGCTTGATCAGTTGCTGAATTTCGGCGTCTTTATTAAATCTGGCGACCTTCTTTTTTAACAACTGGTAGTTGCGGATGCAGCCGCGGGCGAAATCTTTCACGCCTTCGTAATCTTCCGTGCGGTAGGCATGCGCGTCAAAATGCAGCGGGCCGTCATAGCCATGGTCCACCAGCAGTTTCACCAGATAAAAGGCTTGTTTGATGTTGGCGGCGCCAAAGCGGTAGTCCTGGTCATAGCGGCCGCTTTCCTGGTCGTTTAAATCAATGTGGAACAATTTGCCGGCCTCAATGGCCTGGGCGACATGATGCACAAAATTCAGCCCGGCCATGGTTTCGTGGGCCACTTCAGGGTTTACGCCCACCATTTCCGGATAATCCAGCGTTTCAATAAAGGCCAGATAATTGCCCGTGGTGGCCAGATAAATGTGACCCCGCGGCTCGTTGGGCTTGGCTTCCAGGGCGAAGCGGTAGTTGTAGTTGTTCTGCATGGAATATTGGCACAGAAAATTAATGGCTTCGCGGAAACGCTTGATGCCGTCCACCGGATCTTTGCCGGCGTCGGTTTCGGCCCCTTCGCGGCCGCCCCAGAAGACATAAATTTTTGCGCCCAATTCCGCGCCCAAGTCCATGGCCCGCATGGTTTTTTGCAGGGCGTACGCCCGAACCTGCGAATCGCCGCTGGTAAACGCGCCATCTTTGAAGACCGGATCGCTGAATAAATTGGTCGTGGCCATGGGCACAACCAGGCCCGTGTCGGACAGGGCCTTCTTAAAATCATCGACGATCTGTTTTTGTTTGGCCGGCGATGCGTCGATCGGCACTAAATCATTGTCATGCATATTCACGCCGTAGGCGCCCACCTCGGCCAATAATTTAACAATTTCAACCGGCGAGATGACCTCCCGCACGGGGCCGCCAAACGGGTCGCGGCCAATGTTGCCCACGGTCCAGAGGCCAAAGGTAAATTTCTCGCGTGCCTTGCCCGCCGCGCCGGATGGACCCGATGGATTTGCTTTTACCATAGCCGCTTCCTTCAAAAGACGCCGATTGATAAGGCCACATCATGGAGACAAACGGCGTGCCATGCAAGCCGCCGGCGCCCGGCCAGACCGGCGTGACGGCGTTTTGGCGTGCGGGGGGGCCATCAATTCAGCGTCCGTCGCGCGCGTGGCCAAAAAACAATTGCCACGTCCGGCGCCGATTATTATGATGACGCAGGGTATGTTGTGGGCGCGGATGCGTTGTCCGCGTTGTTCCCCAATATTCAAAGGCGTTTTAGATTCCACAGCCGTCGAGGCCGCATGCCAACGGATTCATCTTTTTGTCTGCCCGTGCATATACCTGTGCGCGCGTCTGATGCCGGGCTTTTCATTTCCCCCGGCTCGGGCCGGCATCCCACGCGCACGATGGATTCGTTCGAACTGATCTTCGTGCGCAGCGGCTGTCTGCGAATCCGAGAAAATGACCGTGAATTTTCCATTGAAAAGGACGAAACGCTGCTGCTGTGGGCGAACCGGGAACATGGCGGTTTGGAGGATTTCCCGGAGGACCTTTCGTTCGTTTGGATTCATTTTTTTGTGATACCACCCGAAGATAAGCCGCAAGGCGTGCCGGCCCCAACGTCCGAACGGGGCCCCGGCGGTTATTTGTTAAACATCCCGCAACATGGCCGGCCGTGGCGCACGGACCACTTTCGCGAGTTAACCCATCGGTTGTTGGGCGAGTACGGCAACCGCGACCACGACACCTGGCTGGGCCGGCATGCATTGGACGCCGATGGCCCCCATTTTTTAGTGGCCGATCTCATGCTGTTGCGAATTCTGGCCGAACTGTGCCCGGCGACCGCCCGGACGCGCAATGCGGCCGGGGAGCCGGCCCCCGTGGCCAAGGCGATACAGTACATAGACGCACATTTCCATGAGTCTATCACGCCGGCCTCCGTGGGCGAGGCGTTGCAATACACCAGCGATTATTTGGGCACGCTATTCCACGC
>JAJZCU010000285.1 GCA_021828935.1 Planctomycetota bacterium
GACATGTGCCGCCAATTTACCAATTTTTGGGATGGCCCGAGAGCAGTTTCCAGCCATTGCCGGGATAGCAGTTTGGCGGGTAATGGCCGGCGAGGTGCCGGGTGTCTGAACAGTCAATAATCATCAGCGTAACGTGCTGGCCGGTTTTGATATTGGTAAATTGGCGGCACATGTCAACATTGGGCCGCAGCAGGCTCACGGCGGCGCGGGGCAGCGGCACATCGCGGCCGCGCCACGGGCCAAAGTTGTGCGGAACCGTTTTTGCAAGTTGGCGCAGGCGGTGGAGGTAATGGCCGGCGCCCGGCGGCGGTGGGCGAAACAGTCCGCGGGCCTGGTAGGCGGCCAAAAGCAGCACGCTGAAAAGGACCGGCGTGAAAAAACGCAGGGGCGATTTGCCCGACGCACCAGCAATAGAGGGCCTGTTTTGCGGGGCCGGAACGTGCGCGGCCGGCGATGAATTTTTCAAATCAGCCATAAGAAAGCCCATATGGCGCCACCGGAACCGCCGCCCAGCGCAGCAGGCGCAGTAAAAGCGACAGCAGCACAAAAGCCACGGGCAGCATCAGCCAGCCCGCAACGTCGTGAAACATTTGCGCGAAGGGATGCGGGAATGTGCCAAAAACCCAGACGGTTGGAATCAGCCGCAGCACGTTGCACAACACCGCCATAAACGGACTTAATATCAAAAACAGAACCCGCGCCCCGCGGTGCATCGGGGTGCCCAGCGTGAACGTGGCCATCACCAGCAACAGGCCAATGGCCATGCGCAGACCATCGCATGCCTCGGCTATTTCCACGCTGATGCCTTTTACGGTCAGCACATTTCCAGAGCGGGACACCGGCACGCCCAAGACTTCCAGGACCTGCTGGCTGACCTTTGAACAGATGTGCTCCAGCGGCATGGACATGTCCTGGCGCAACGTGGCGGGCACCGGCACCAAAAACGCGAGAACCAGGAAAACTGGGAAGAAGGCTTTGAGCACTTGCGTGCCCAAAACGGACAGCACGCAACCGATGACCGTGAGCACCGCGCCAATATGCCAGAAGACTTCCATGCCGTGTCGGATGCCGAAGTAGCCGGCCCCGATGCCTGCGGCTACGACCACGGCGCCCGCCCACTGGCCGACAATGCGACACTCGCGCAGACGTAAGCGGCGCACCCAGACAAGCCAGGTAACAACGATCGGCACTAAAAGGATGTGGCTGGAATCGTGATCGTGGAGGGCGATTTCAAGTATGTCATACCAAGCGGCGTGTTGCAGCAGGATGGCGACGATCGCGGCGAACGCGGCCAACAGCAGCGTGCTGCGGCCAATGCGTTCATGCGGCGCAGGCCGGACGACCGGGGTGAAATAATGGCGGATGGAAAATTCAGACATAAGCACACGTTGGATGGACAAGGTGGCCCCGTCTTGCGGGCGGGGCAGGTGGGGCTATCCGGGAAATTTTTGCCAAAGCTCCGCTCTCCTCGACTGCGCCGATTTTCAGCGCAGCAAGCCGCAAAAGCTCACTCCTCGGTTATTTTTTTGCCGCCGGTCAATGCTACCGATGCGACTATTTCAACTGGCGCCGACGGTGCCGAAGTTTCGTCTTACCGCACGTTCTACGCGGCCCGCGTGCCTGGCGTTTTCTTAATTATTTTTTCGCGGGCGTTTTCCTGTGCCGATTCCCGGTCGACTTCCCGGTCGGCTTCCCGGTCGATTTCCCGGCCAGCTTCCCGGTCGACTTCCCGGTCGACTTCCCGGTCGGCTATCGGCTGCAGCAGCGCCGCGTCGATTTCCATGCTGACGGCCTGCCCGAGAACATCGACCTGGAGTACCAATCGGGTCATTTTGGTGCGGTCTTCAACGATGCCGCGAATTCCGCGCATCGGGCCGCTGGTAACTTCAACGCGCGTGCCCTTCACCAAAAAGGGGTACGGGTCAAAATTTGCTGGTTGAGCCAAAGCTATCTTCAACGATTGCAATTGCTCATGCAATACCACCTGATCAAAAACTGCGATAATACGGGCCACGCGATGGGTGCGGTCGGCCGTATAGGCCTCTTCCAGAGTGCCGTGGAGAAACACGTACCCCGGAAACAGTGGCGTCTCGACGCGGGCCTTTCGCTTGCCATAGTAGGCCACGCGCTTTACCAGCGGCAGCAAAAAATCAATGTGTTGTTCGGCGAGAAATTCGGCGAGGGCCTTTTCCTGGCGGCTCTTGGTGTGCAGAACATGCCAACGTTTATCGTGATCGGCGGCAGATATTGGACCCACGTTCATGTCGACCGCGTGGAGCGGTTGGTCTTGCTGGGATTGGTTCATGGAATCCACTTCATTTCCAAGTAACGATCTAGCCGCTGTTTCCACTGGCGAGGCATCCACGCGCAAACTCCCGTAAAACTCTACACCCTGGCGACTGGCCAGCGTTTCATCCGTCTGGCCGGCCAAGCAAGTTTATCAGTCATCGCATCGACCGATCTCGCCCCGGGCTTTCGCAACGGCGATATTTGAGGTTTTCATCCACGCAGGCCGGAAGCCTGCCCACATCCAAAAACATCAAACGCCAAGCGCCAAGCATTTACCCTCTCTAATAACGAGCCACAGTTCGATTTCGTTCCCACACGCGGCAATGTTAACTAAATTATTGAAGCCGCGTATGGCGATGCGCCGATAATCGCTTTCGCGCCGGCGAGACCAAAGCATTCCGTGAGACAATCCATCAGCGGTGCCCGCAAAAATGCCGACGTGGCCCGGCGTACAGATGAAACAGCAACGTCGGACCCGCCTGCGTTATTGCAATTTGGCAAGGTTAAATTTTTACCGGCGCCGCACGGCGGCGGAAGCGTGCGCCCAGCGCCAGCCCGGCCAGCGTGAACAAGCCAGGCCAGAAGGCGGCGGGCAGGGGCACGGGGGCAACCGTACCGGTGGACGCGGGCACAGTGATCGCATTCGTGCCGACCTCGGTTTTGCCATTAAACGTGTCGCTAAAAATCGCGGCGCCAGGAACGGGACTACCGACGGTTGAATTGAACGTAAACGTGCCGAGATCAACGTATGGAAGGGGCGAGCCAGAGGCGGTGGAAACAGGAGAAGTGCTGCTGTACGTTAGCTCAAGATTCGTTGTCCCGGGAATGATGGTCGTATCAGCAACAATCGCGCCGTTAGCGCCAATGAGCGTAGTAAAAGTCGCCGGTGTCGTCAACTTAAACGGCGATGATGTAGTCGAAAGCGGCACAGCGGTACTGGATCCGGCTGCGGTGTAGGTGCCGCTACCCGAGACATAGCCAGCGAAATTAGGAATTACAATAACGTTGCCATTGCCAATTGTACTGTTGGCATTAAAAAGATAGGCGGTGTACGCGTAGCTGTACGCCCCGCTGCTCCCGGTCGGACCAGACGAAGACAGCACGATCGCGGCGCGCGTCTGCGCCACACCGAGCGCTGCGAACGCTGCGCAACTCACCAGCACGCCTGCCAACAAATTGATCCCACGACCGGATTGACTCTTGACACCCATGATGCACCATCCCTACTTCAGAAAACGCTCAGGTTCCCCGAAGCTCTCTAAACTCTGCTTGCCCTGGCGGAATCAGACGCCCCGATTCCAGCACACAGGGACAACGCACTTGAACGGGACTTATTGCAACGCAACAAGTTCCCATCCGGAAAATCAGCCCTCCGCCAATTGGAGCGCCGACCTTGGTTTCACCATTCGCAACAAGCTAACAAGCTAGCGCTGGCGAATACCCTTAACAATTTTTCAACCCGTTCGATACAAAAGAACGGCGATTATTACCCATGCCCAACCGGCCGGCGTCGTGCGGTAACTGCCCCTTGCGAATCTACGCGGCACCGTCGACACAACGAAGATTACCACATGTTCGGCCGCAATGCAAATGACTTGAAACTTTTTTTTGGATTTTTTTTCCAATGGCCCGGAATTCGGGTTCAAATACCGCTTAGATCTCGCTTTTTATAGGTCGCAGGTTGCTGCCCCCCCGCCCCGCGCTTCCGGTGGTAAAATGGGTAATCTACGCCACCGCGATTGCCTTCACCCCTGATGACCCAAAAACCCAAGCTTCTTCAGCCAAGCCGCATACACGCTGTTTTCCACTTCCAATGAAAT
>JAJZCU010000286.1 GCA_021828935.1 Planctomycetota bacterium
CGAAGGCGCATGACCTTCGCCGGCTTTTTTGTTGGGCGTGCGGGGCGCGGGAATTTTGTTGCATGTTGTCATCGAATGCCGCCGCTGGCGTATTGGCAGTGGGGCGGCTTGGTGTGCTGGAACGCCCGGCCACGTTCCTAGCGTTTCCAGGTCATGGCGAGCTCTTGGTGATTTTATGACCTATCGGCAAAGACTTTGGATTCTCATGGGCGCGGTTGTGGCAATGGTCCCGGCCACGCCGTTGCACGCGAAACCGGCAACGGTGGCGCTGCAGTGGAAGGGCATGCCGCTGAATCGCAGCACGACGTTCATCACCGCGCCGCGGTATCCCGACGGCACGGTGGATTATATCAAAGCTATTAACGTCAATATGTCGCGCGGCGTCACGCGAAAAAATAACGCCGCCATCGGCCTGTTGCGCGCGTTCGGCAACGCCCCGGGGACATTGGGCCGGCATTGGAAACAGGTGTTGCGGCAATTACATATGCCGCTGGGCGGCATGATGAAACCGCAGTTAATAGGGTATTACGCCTGGCGCGTGAAGCATGGAATGGCGATCCCCAAGACTTCTACCGTGCCCAATCCAGCGCACCACCCTTGGTCCGCACAACAACATCCGGCGCGGGCACGCTACCTTAAAAGCATGGCCCGCTATCTGCGGCAGGTGCGCCATTCGGCGCGCTTGTCACGGTATTATGTGCCTTGGATCCAGCCGAAGAAGGCGCCGCGGGTCGAGCGGGCGGGCGTCGGAGACGTCGCGGCGATGCGCAACGCCGCCGACGTTCTGGCGTGGCAGGCGATGCTGGAACTGCACGGCGGCCATGTGCGCGCTGCGCGGCGCAACATCCTGACGCTTTACCGCATGGGGACGTTGATTTCGCAGCAGCCGACCCTAATAAACTATTTTGTAGCGATTTCCATCAGCCAATTGGCATCCGAAGCGCAAGTTGCCTTGGCGCGTTATGTCTGCCGCCACGCCCCGGCCCGCCGTTGGGCCACGCGAATTTCGCCGCCGCACATTGAACCGCTTGCGGTGGCCATTTCCACCGGCGAGCGGTTTCTGGCGTTGGATGACGCCTTTGCATTCTTCGCGCACGCGCCGGGACTTCCGCGCCTGTCCCGCCGTGCCCGTACAGAATTGCATCTGAATCACAAGCGCCGCGTTTTTCAACGCATAAACTTGGACTACACGCGATTGGCGCGCATTGCGCAATTGCGAAATTATCAACAGGCCAAAGCGGCGACATCCGTGGCGCTTATGCGCGGCGCCGCGCGATGGGCGATGGCGTACCCAAAGCCCAATGACAGTGATTTTTTTTATGAGACTATTGGCGCGCCAGGGCAGATCACTTTTGCCAAAATGATACCGCTTCCAGACCAGGGCTGCGCGTCGCATTGCGCGCATTGGCCTTGCGGTCGCCATGTATCACGCCCGGAACAGGGCATTTCCTGCAAATCTTCAGCAGTTGCGGCCCAACTACTTAACGCGTGTTCCGCTGGACCCGTTTACTGGCAAAGCGTTCGGGTATCAACGTTCCGCACATGGCTGTGTGATACAAAGCGCCGGCCCCGGCGGCGCGCTCAAGCACCCCAATGTTCGGAAACAGCAGCGTTGCCTGCTGGTTCGCCTGCCGAACTGATGCAGGGCGTGGCGGCGACACCATTCCGCAGCGCAGCGAGGCCGCTGGTGCGCAGGTACGGCGTCGCGCGGCGGCTTGACTAGTGATGCGCCACGTCCGTGGATGCCGCGCCGTTCCAGCGGGTTTGCACCAACTGCCAATTATCTAAACAATAAGGATATTTGCGTCGCCGGCGGCGATGCCGTTGCCGCCTTGGGGGTAGCTCTCGCTGATACGGTAGCCCATCGCGTTGTACGAATACTTGGCAATGATTTGCCCGGATCAACTTCCATAACGTGACACCTTAATAAACATCGCGCCGTGAGTTTCGACGATATTATTCGTCACTGCCGGACGGGCTTTTCCCGGACGATTACGAATCATCCGCGTCAACGATACGAATCGACAGCGTATGAACGCAGGCCACGGCCATGCTCCCGGGTTGCCACCGCCAGCAAATGCCAGCTCACCTTTTTTTACGCCCCGAGTAATGCGCCGAGGCAGAGCAGACCGACCCGTACCACGAGAATCCCGGCTAGGATCAACAAGAACCCGACAAGCATTCTCCGTATCGGTGCATAGGGCGACATGCCAGGGCACGCGGTTCCTCCCTTGCGGTCGGCGGTTTCGTCCGGCGTCAAAACTCTCCCTGTGCTCGGGCCGCCAGCCCCAGAACGGGCAATATAGGACGCGCTGGCAGCTGCCCAGAAAAGCGTAGCGGCGCAAGCGGCCACCGCCACGGAGCACCTAATTACTACGGACGCGTTCAAATTTGCCACCGTTCATTTATCTGAAAATGCGCTGCAGGTCTCGACGACGGCCCACCCATCGCCGGCGCAGCTGCATCACCGCGAAAGCAACTCAAAAAAAACCACGAGGAAAAAAGGCACAAATTCGGCCACGACAGCCCAAGCTACGTCGTCTAATTTGCCACGGCGATCGCCGGCGGGCCGCAGAAGGGCTGCGAAAAGAGCAAATCCCGCCGCAGCCTGCCCGATCCAGAAGGCCGCGAGGCTCAGGAAGACGTAAACGGCCGACAACGCATTTGGCGCCGCGCCGACTCCAGGCCCCTCACAGAGCTCGAAGCCACATTTCAGGCCGAACACCGCCACCGCCGCCATTCCCACAGCGCCGGCGGTCACGGCAAGGACACTGGGTCTGAGAGGGCATCTCATAGGAACCTCGCGTTGCAGGCGCCGTGCCCGCCGTCACCCGGTTGCGGCTGGGTTCGGCTGATACAAAAGGCCATTCGAGACCCTCGTGTGGCCGCGGCTGACGCTGACACGGCAGCCGTAATTCTCTGCGCGGCTTCTCTCATAATGCGACCCAACCCGGAAGCGGCGCTATTTTTTTTGACTTATAATATGATGCCGCCGAGCCGGGCCTGCCTGCGCCAAATCCCCCGTTTTGAACCCACCGCGTGACCCACCGGCCACCAGTGAACTCGTAATGAATGCCGAACCGTGTGTAGCCGTAGGAGCTGTCTTTCTCCGGACCCCGCACGCAGACAGCGTAAGTCTTCCATTCCTGTTTCATTCCGGCGTCCCAGAATATACTCCCGCCGCTCGGCCCCGGGGAGTCGTAATCATAGCCGAACTTCATTTTTCCGCCGGCAAGCCAAGGAACCTGCTGGCCGTAAAACGGCGACTCCAGTGGCCCACGGTTTTCACCGGGTAGATTTAATACGGGCCTGTACAAATTGTTTCGGTTGTATCCGTCGTCCAAGTGCCACCTCCCAGGCCCTACGTGCAGCCATGAGTTGCCAAGGCTATAGACGCCGTGCCGATATGTGGTTTTCACAAATTGAACGAACATGATCTTAGTGCAATGGCATTTCGCCTTGGGAAGCAGAAGTGACGGCGCGACCCAAAAGTACACATGGACGTTTGTCCCGTTAACGTTGCCCCGGTCTCGCTGCATAGAGACCTGAAAGCGCCCGCGCCCGGCGATGAATTTCGCGACACGCATCCCGCCCGAGTCCGGGGCTGCCGCTGGCCTTGCCGCCTCGTATCCGTAGCGGCTCCCGCCGTCCACGTACCCCATCGGATCCTGTTCGATCCAGTTGCCAAGCGTTGGCGAGTAATCGCGGTGGCGGAAATCATACAGGCCGGTGATGGGATCTTGGCGGCCGCCTTGGTGCAAATATTGCCATGCAAATTGATCGGCGGTCGCGTTCCAATTGGCGTCAAGGACGGTGGCCACGCCGTAGGGCGTGTACACATAGCGCTGGACGACGCCCCAGGTGTTGGTGCTGGCGTTATATCCTATTAATGCCGTCACGTTGTAATTCGCGTCAAATTGCGTGTAGATGCGAGCGTCGGGCTGGATCGCTCCGCCGCTGTAAGTGTCGCGCAGTACCATGGCGTCGATGTACATCTGCGACCACACATATTGGTGCGCCACATCGGCTGCTGCAGTGCCATTAGCGCGAGTCTCTAGCACGTGCCAATTAT
>JAJZCU010000287.1 GCA_021828935.1 Planctomycetota bacterium
CGCTACGTGCGAACCGCGCGGCCATAAGCATAACGTCGCCAGTGGGTGAACTAGATCAAGGCGCCCGCATTTTTGTTACGCTGGGTGGCCGGAAACGTTCGGTGCGTCACGCAAAGTTTTTTTTGCCGCCCAGGGGCGGTTTCCAAATCGTCTGATTTGACTTACACCGGCGGCCGTTTGCTTTCCCGTCCCCACTGTCGACGGGCGTTGAGCGTCTTGTCCGGGCACGGGCACGGCAGAGCGCCGGGCCGCGGGCGCCGGCGACTGGCGGTTGGCCAATTAGTCCGGGGTCCGTTACCATGTGGCAATCGTTGGGTTTTTGGAGCCGCCAGGCCATGAATACGCCGCCGCCCATTGATTTTCGCGCTGCCGATCGCGTTCAAAGCGGGAACGATACCCGTGCGCAAAAATTCGTCCGGGCACTGGTCATGGGCACTGGGCGCGTAGGCGCCGCCGCCGCCCGTTGGGGCTCACGCGCCGTGGCCATCGCGCTGTTGCTGGCGGCCATTGCCCTGCTGCTGTTCGGCCAGCGTCCCCAGCCCAACCGTTTGCCTGACGGTCGGCGCCCCACCGGCCGGGTGGTCATTACATACTGGGAAAAATGGTCCGGTTTTGAGGCCCGCGCCATGCAGCGGGTGGTCAATAACTTTAACATGTCCCAAAACCATATTTTTGTGCATTTTGTTTCCATCAGCCAGATTAATGAAAAAACCCTGGTCTCCATCGCCGGCGGCGACCCGCCGGACATCGCCGGTTTGTGGGCGGCGCAGATGGGACCATTTATTAGTTACCATGCTTTGTATCCGCTTACGGCGCTGCAAAAAGAAGGCGTCATCACCCCGCACACTTATGTGCCGTACATCTGGAAGCTCATCGCCCCGCGCGGCAAGCTGTGGGCGCTGCCCAGCACGCCGGAGACGTGTGCCCTGTTTTGGAACAAAACATTGTTTAAGCAGGCCGGCCTGAATCCCAATGTGCCGCCCAAAACGCTGGCCCAATTGGACGCCATGTCCAAAAAGCTCACGCGCTTTGACGCCCATGGCAATCTTATTGAAACGGGCTTTCTGCCCACGCAGCCGGGCTGGTGGAATTACAGTTGGGGCATTTATTTTGGCAATCATTTATATGACGCGAAGACTGGTGAATTTCGCGTGGACACGCCGCAGCAAATCGCCGCGTATCGCTGGGTGCAAAGCTACGCCCGGCGCCTGGGCTTGCGGGCGATCAATTCTTTTCAAAGCGGGTTTGGGCAATTCAATTCGCCGCTGAACCCGTTCATGACCGGACAGGTGGCCATGGAAGAACAGGGCCCCTACTTCTGCAATTTTATTAAGCGAAACATGCCGTCCATGGTGGGCCATTACGGCGTGGCCCCGTTTCCCAACGCCATGGGCAGGACCAACGCCGCGGTTCTGGGCGATTCAGACGTATGGGTGATTCCCCGCCATTGCCGGCACCCACATGCGGCGCTGCAGGTGTTAAAGTATTTCTGCAAACCCAGCACCATGGAATACTTGTGCGCCCAGCAGTACAAACCTTCGCCGCTGATGAAAAACAGCCCCGGTTTTCTGGCCCATAATCCCAATCCGTTCATCCGCATTTTTGAAAAGCAGATGCACTGTAAGAACGTATTTTCCATGCCCTCAAGTCCGATTTGGACGCGCGTGATGGATCAATTAAACCATGCCGCCGGGCGCATCTGGCGCGGGGCTTCGGTGCGCCGCACGCTGGCGGAAAAGCAGAAGTTGATCAATCGCTTTGTTAAACAAACCCGCCAAATCGCGGCATTGCGGCGCCGACTCGCCGACCGCGGGCGCTAACATCGCGGCTCGCCTGGCTGCGGCGCATTTTTTCACAACGCTCCCGCCCGCCACAACGACAACCTTGCCGCGCTGCATGACCGGCGCATCAGCCCAGCCCTTACTGGCCGAGGGCGGAGCGTCGCTGAGCCATGAAGTCGTCATCGGCTTGGCCTAACGCATCGGCCATTAAGCTCCACGGCGCCTGCGTGGGGAACAGCAGCACCGCCGAACCGATGCGTTTCACGCATACTTGGTCAACATTAAACCGGAATTCCTTGGGCAGCCGCACCGCCTGGCTGGCGCCATTCTTAAACACTTTTGCCGTGGCAACCATACGCAATCTCCAAAGTCTATATTCGGGTATACGCTTCGCATCGCCATGCCACAAGGCAAACTTGCGGACAATCGCGCGAATCGCAAACGGCGCAGCTCCGGATTTTTTTGGACGGCCATCACATTGCGGCAACCTTGGAACGCCGAAACGTTTACACAACTGGCACAAGACCTTGTGGCGTGATCAGCGAACCGCGCGGCACGCCGCGAATTAATCGCTCAACCCTTTTCCGTTCAGAATTTTCTGCACGCATTTTTCAATCCGGGATTCCCTGGTTTTCGATTGTTTTGGCGCCGAAAAATGAAGGATGTACGCCCTCTGCCGCCCTGGCGTGAGCGTTTCAAACGCCGTTTTCAACGCGGGGGCGTCTTCGAATTTGCGTTGCAATTCTTCAGGAACGGGTTCCGGATTCTTCTTAACAATCGCTTTCACGCCGGCCATTTCCACTTCGATGGCGTCTTGTATAAAAGCGGTCAGAACAGGTTTCATATCAATGATGGCGCGGGCATTGGTGAAGCGGATCCGCCGACCCACCTGCGTATGCTGGCCAGGCTTTTCAAGGCGACCGTCCGGGTCTTGCAGCAACGCGCCCTTGACAAAATTCAACGCGCAAGAATCTTTGAATGCGTTCAGAAAAACAATGTTGCGCTTTTGAAAGGTGTAACAGGGGACGCGCCACTTCACTTCTTCCGTGAGCGCGCAGCTTAGGATGATCGTTCTCAAGGTCTGCAATTCTTCCTGCCAGCGGCTGTTTTTCCGCACATATCCGTCGACCTTGGGATTCAAGGCATGCATGGACTGGTACTCCGGAACCACCAGACGAAAATGGGCTGGCACCGCCGCTGCACGCCACAACGCACGCGTGCCAATGCAGCAGCTGCCGCCGCGGGTTGGACACGCCCGGGCGTTGGGGCAGCAGCATATCGCCGCACGCTGATGCACGATTCTACAGCGCAGCACGCGCTACCGAAATTGACGCACGCCTCGAAATTGCGGGGCTGGCGCTTACTGCGTGAAACATTCGAACGCCAAATGAAACGGCGCATGACCGGCAGTCCTGTGCAAAATGCTCATTTCAGTAAAATTCTCCTTGCCACCGTGCTATTTCACCGATACACTGTCTTTCAACGGATGCTGAAAATGGCTAAAGCAATGAAATCACTGGACTCCGATGTGCTTGCAAAAGCCATTTCCGCCCTTCAAGGACATTTGGCGGATGTGCCGTTTGCTTCCCTTGAGGCTGGCACGCCAGCGCCGGACCCCGGAAATCGTCCGGACTGGATAGGAAAGTTTCGTAGTCCCGCTGGTGAGCGGCTACTAATTTTAGATGCAAGGGCCAGCGGGCAGCCACGCAGCGCTCGCAATGCCGCCAATCAACTGCTGCGTTATGTGCAAAAATTTCCGAATGCGGTTCCCATCTTCTCGGCTCCTTACATCTCTTCGGATGCGGCGGACCTTCTTAGTTGTGAGGGCGTTAACTACGTTGACTTGGCCGGCAACTGCCGCCTGGTTTTTGACACCGTGTACATCCGGCGGCAGGATTGGCCCAGTTCGGCCGCCCAGCGCCGCGATCTGCGGTCCATCTATTCCCCTAAAGCCGAGCGAGTTCTTCGCGTGCTGCTGCAGGAACCTAAACGGAAATGGAAGGTGCAAGCATTGGCCACCGCCGCTGGCGTGAGCCTTGGTCAGGCGTCCAACGTCAAGCTCCTGCTGGAAGAACGCGAGTGGCTCAGTCGTGACGCCCACGGCGTTGTGTTGGCACAACCGGCCAAGCTTTTGGAGGAGTGGGCGCAGAACTACCGGTTCAGCCGAAATGCGGTCCGCGATTTTTATACGTTGGATTCACCAGCCTCGGTGGAGGCTGGACTCGCGGCGGCATGCCGCGCCAGCAAAAATTGC
>JAJZCU010000288.1 GCA_021828935.1 Planctomycetota bacterium
ATGACACATTTTTAGGGGGGGTGGGCTTCCAGCCCGGCGCAATGACGTGTTAGTACCATGATGATTTTGGATGATGCAATATGGCCGCCCCCCTTTTCAATCCAACCGCCTCGAAGACCCCGCGCCCCGTTCCTCCACGTCGTCTCCGCGCCCTCCGCGCCTCAGCGTTTTATACTATAACCTCCAAATAGCGTGCAGCGGCCTCTTATTTTATAACCTTCAATAGCGCATGCGGAGGTCGGATTTATCGGTGCTGGCCACAAACGTGTCATTTCGCCCTGCGGACGCCATAGGCAGACATTGCCACACACCCGAGCTAATGTAATGCAGTGTTCGCGAATTGCCGATCCTGATAAATGGCCGATACAACGAGATAGACGAGCTGCGGATGCCTTGCGCGCACCACGATGAACTGTCCGAGAAAATTATCGGGTGTGCCATAAAGGTGCATCGAACACTCGGGCCTGGGCTGCTGGAAAGCGTGTACCGGCGATGCCTTGCGTATGAAATCCGCAAACTTGGGCTGGCCTGCGAAATGGAAAAGCCATTGCCGGTGCGGTACGGCGACATGTTTCTGGGCCTTGGACTCAGGCTGGATCTGCTTGTTGAGAAACAACTGGTCGTTGAGACTAAAACCGTGCGGGCCTTTCGGCCCGTACACCAGGCCCAATTGTTAACCTACCTCCGCCTCGCCCGCCACGCGCGGGCTGCTGCTGAACTTCAATACGGCAATGCTCAGCGATGGCGGCATCCGGCGCATGGTAAATAAATATAAGCCCCTCCCGTGATTCGCCGCGGTAGCATCCATCGGTGGGGCCTGTGACACGGTCTTGACCCAGAGGCATGACGGCGCACAGACGAAATAAAAAAAACGCTGAGACGGTGAGGGCGCTGAGCAAAAACGGAGTATGGCGATCAGGGGGGGCCAATTATGGGGGCGGGCTTCTGTTGTGGGGGGCGGGCTTCTGGCCCGCCGCAGTCATGTCGACGCCAAGATTTGATGCCAAATGGCAGACGACGATCCGGCGGCCAAGATGGCCACCCCCCATTGCGGCCACCCCCTTTTTCAACCCAACCGCCTCGAAGACCCCGCGCCCCGTTCCTCCACGTCGTCTCCGCGCCCTCCGCGCCTCAGCGTTTTATACTATAACCTCCAAATAGCGTGCAGCGGCCTCTTATTTTATAACCTTCAACACCCGGGTAAAAAGGGTGCAAATCGCCGAATTGCGGACAACCCGACCGCGGGGGTATGATGCCCCCGCAGCCATGCATCGGGTTTAGGAATGGGCCAAACTATGGGAACAACGCATCTGGATGCGAAAACAAAATGCGCGCACCGGCGCGTCGGCGGCCCAGCGGTATTTGCCGCCGCGTTCCTGGCAACATGTGGCGCCATTGCGCTCCCGGTGTCGGCTGCCCTGCCAGCCGCCCCGATTGCGGCGGCCGCGCCGCAATCCAATATTCCATCCCGCCTCGATGCAAAACTGGATGCAAAACAGGAAACGCAGTGGCTTCATAACCTTTCCAGCGCTCAATACCGTACGCGGCGGCAGGCCAAGCACAAATTTTTGGCCGCCGGTGCGTTGGCCGTTCCGTTCTTGCGGCACGCGCTGCATCACGCCACGAAGCCCCAGCTGCGCGGGGTGCTGGCGCGCGTGCTGCGGCAAATCGCCCTGCGCACGCGGCTGGGCCCCACCTTGATTACATTGCACCTGAAAAATGTGTCGCCGAAAAAGGTGCTCGACGCCATCAGCCGACAGGCTCACGGCCAATTCACCTGCTGGCCGCCGCAGATGTGGGCGCAACAACAAAACGCCCGAAAAATATCATTTAACGTCGTGCGCCAGCCGTTCTGGGCGGTCATGCAGCGGTTTCAAAAAAAGACGGGCATTGGCCCGGCCAACTGGGGCGATAGTCCGGGGCTGACCGTGCGACAGTTAGGCCAGACCCTGACGCCGCCGACGTGTTATCACGGCGCATTCATGGTTCAGGCCGCAGGGATAATGCGAAATAGTTCCGTGCAACCGGCGGCCAACACCGCCCGGCAGCAACCGGCCGCAAGAAACCTTGCCATGCAACTTGCGGTTTATTGTGAACCAAAGTTGGCCATTATGCAGGGCGGCTATTGCGTGGCCACGAAAGCCGTCACTGACACCGGCAGGTCGTTGCTTAGTCCGCCAACGAACCAGAGTTACTCATGGAGCGGAAACGTCGGCGTTTGTGAATGGAACCTGCAGCCGAGCCTCGCCGATGTAAAACACGCAGGAAAATACATCAAGAAATTCCGTGGCTACTGGCGCTGCGTTGTGGCCACAGATGTGAAAACATGGACCATACCGCATATTCTGCGGCACAGAACCAAGCCCCTGGAGAAAAAGTTCGGCAGGTCCACACTGGTCATTGAAAGCGTGAAAGGCATGGGAGTGAATCAGTGGACGGTCGTACTGCGTTTCACCGGTCCCGCGGGAGGCTCGCACATATTCGGCGGCGCGCTGGCCAACATGCCCGCCATGCAGCAGACCGTGACGAACCAACAAGCATCTTTTCTCCAGAACTCGCTGATGCTGTTGGATGCCCACGGCAACGCCCTGGGCGGCAGCGGCTCGAAATGGCAGCGGGCGGGCGCCACTGCAACAATCACCTGCAGTTTCGTCGCTGGTTATAGCGTGAATAATGGCATGCCAGCCGCGCCCGCCGGCGCACGGCCGACGGCGCTCACGTTGCGTGTGCCCGTGCAATTCCGCGAGGTTCGGATACCCCTGCGTTTTCGCGACCTGCGCCTGCCGTAGCGCCGCGGCGCACCGAAAGAGTATCCAAAAGAGCAACACTGTTTTCAGACAGGCGGTAAAAAGCGTGGCTCATCTTGTTATTAAACGTAGCCTGGCCCATAGTGCATCAGGCAGTCGCGCCGGCCCGTCATGGCCGCGGGCTGCCACGACGGTCTTATGGATGCTTGGCGCTTCGCTGGCCGGCGCCTCGGCGCACGCCATCGCCGCGCAACGCGCTGCCATTGAAGCGCCCCCGGCGCCCGCCGCATCACGCCCCTCCAACGCGGCAGCGCCCAAGGCCATGGCCGCAGCGGGCAAAAAGGGCGGCCGGAAGGCCGCAACCGCGCGACATGTCGCGGCGATTTCAAACCGTGCCGAACAACGCTGGCTCAAGGAATTGTTGGGCGCCGACAAGGCGGCCCGCCTTCGCGCCCGGCGGCATTTTCTGGATTCGGGTCCTGCCGCGGCGCCATTTCTTCGTAAGGCCCGGCGGCATGGACTGCGCATGCAACGACGTACCGGACGCATCCTGCAACGCCTGGCGATGCGAAGAATTCTTAACCCCACGCTTATTACATTGCATTTCAAACACGCGCAGCCCGAAAAAATCGCCAAGGCCATCAGCCAACAAGCTGGCACAGTTTTCTCGTACTTGCCACCGCAGATGTGGACACAACACGCCTGGTCGCGCATCAGTTTCAACGCGACGCGCGAACCGTTCTGGCGGGTGATGGCGCTCTTTCAAAAAAAGACCAACGTGGGCATTGGCAGATGGGGCAACGGCCCAGGCGTGATTCTGCAACTGCTCACACCTGCCACGCCGCCGCCGCCGACATCGTATGATGGCGCGGTAATGACCCAGGTAACGGAAATCCAGCGCAAAGCTTTTCAGCAGCTCGCGGCGAACCCGGCGCTTCAGCCGCCGCCGAACCGGTCAATGAACATCCAGTTCTCCATCGACATCGAACCGAAGTTGCCGGTTCTTTACACCGGACCGTGCGTGATCACCAAGGCCGTCACCGACGGCGGCAAATCGCTGGTCGAGCCGGGCAATCAGAACCAGAATTCCTTTTGGTCGGCAAGTGATGGGTTCTGCCAGATTAGTGCCGGATCCCCCCTGGTGGATGTCAGGCATTCCGGAAAATATATTAATATTCTTCAGGGCTACTGTACCTGCGTCGCGGCCACGCGCGTGAAGGCCTGGACCATTTCCAACATTCTACGGCCTAGAAACAAGCCGTTGAAAAAAAGATTCGGCG
>JAJZCU010000289.1 GCA_021828935.1 Planctomycetota bacterium
CCGCCATGCCAACCGGTCTGTTAAGAAGTTGAAACATGTCAACGGTCTCCGCAACAGGGTGAAAGAATCAACGGCCTCCGTCGCCGAATCGCTGCCGCCCGAGCTTGCGATCCCCGGGCTCGGAGAGCCGCCCCGGCGCGTTTCAGTCCAGAGCTTGTCCAATAATATTTCGCACCACAAATTTAAAGGGTCGCAGGCGCCAGGAAATTCTTGATGGGCCTCCAAGCAATCACCTTGATTATACTCCGCGCGGTACGAAACGGCACGTTTGTGGCGCCAGCGTTTTGCGTGGAAAAACTGACTCCGCCGCCCGGAAAATACCCGTACACTCCGGTTGGCCACCGTCGGCAACGCAAGTTGCATGGCTGGAACGGGGGCGGGCGCCTCGGCCGCCAGATCGCGAGCATGCTGTTGTACCGTCAATCTTTTTATAAAAAGCACCAGCGTACCCTGGGCTTGAGCTTCGGCCGCGCCTGCCGACAAACGGTCCATGACATTTCTATCAATTTTTTCAGCGCAGCAAATCATTACAACCTACAGCCGCGTCGCCGCTTCGGCCAATATTGCTCTTTGGTTGGGCGCCAACTCGGTAGCGTCCGCGGCAGTTCCAACATTTTTTAATTCCAAATGCGGCAGTTAGAACACACCAAAAAAACCGCGACCGTGGAACCCGGCCATCCGCAGCGCGGCGCTCGTACATTTTTACGGCGGCTGGTCAGACGAGATATATCGCCTGAAATGAGCTAAAAATATGCACACCTCACAGGGGGGAACGCCAACAATGTCCCTGGGCCTGCCAGCGCGTTTGCGCGCCGAAAAAGCATGCATCGAATTGGGCGCCCAAAAAATTTGACGGAATTCCTATTTTCGCCTTGCACCGAGACAAACTGTGAAGTATAGTTGTTCAGAACGATGGCTCACATTCACATCGTCTGGGTTCGACCCAGATTTTAATTTGGCATCCCAAATCTCGTGTGTCCGATAAATTTCGTCCGCTTGGCCTGAGCACGGAGAATATCTGATGGTAACGCGTGGCAATCTTGCAATGCATCGGCATGCGACGTTTCGATACGCGCCATTGGTGGCCTTTACTTTGGTCGAGCTATTGGTCGTCATCGCGATCATCGCGATCCTGATATCGCTGCTACTGCCTGCTTTGGCCAGCGCGCGGGAAGATGCCGACCGCGCCGTATGTGCCAGTAACCTCCGCTCGATGGGCCAAGTCGCCTTCATGTTCGCCCAAAACCACGAGGATTATTTTCCGGCCGCATTCGGCTATGGCCAAAACGGCTGGCCTTCCAACGGCGTATGCATGCCGCTCCTGGTAAACAACAACTCCTTAAATGTCGCCGACGGCGGCCCGTACAATTGGAAACGTTGGGGCACCCCGCTGCTCACATGGCTGAAATACGGGGGCGGCTCTTCGCCCGCCAAGGTGGGCAGCGCCGTTCCGATGGCCACGACGCGCGGTTACATGGAGCCTCTCGTACCCATGAGCCCCACCCAGGTTTTCTCAGCCAACGGTTATCACGGGGCCAATGGCCATATTGGCATCCCCAAGTGGATGATTTGTCCCAGCGCCACATGGGCCAGCCAGTTTATGACGGCCGGCGATGCCAACGGCACCAACACATGGGGCGAATACGTGGAAACCACCTATGCCTACGTCGCTGGAACCATGAGCCGTTCCGTCGGCGCCTTTCCCGGCGCGGGAGCCCCCATTTCGCTTTCCAGTGGCGTGTGCGGCGACCAAAGCGGCGGCTTCGCCGTTGCTGACATGCAATGGGATCCGATGCAGAAGCACCAACCCGCGATGCGCGCCAGCGATTCCAATGACCAGGTGATTGCTGCCGATTGCGTCATGTGGTGCGGCGGCGGCTTTCAGGGCAAACCGTACATCATTAACCACCCCGGCGGGAGCGCCTATGGCGCGCCGGTGGCCGCGTTCGAAAACGTTTTGTATTCCGATAGCCACGTTGACGGCATCGCCAACCCCGCTTTTACCACACGGGGCACCAGCCGCACATCGATCAATTTGAATCCTGACAATTACCAGATATGCCATGAGCCGCCGGGCTTCGGCCCCGCCGGATTCTACTTTTACTGGCCAACAAAATGATTCGCTGGCGGGACGTCGAGGCGCACTGCACACGTCTGCCGACATAAATGAAGGAATTAACTGCCCCTTTTTAAGCCTCAACCGTCCGGTTGGGCAGGGGCGCAAAACCATCTCTTTTGAAAGGGAGATATATATGGTTCAACGTCGTTTTCGCGTTTCGTCGCTCCTGCTTACGGCGGCCTTTGCCGCAGCCGGCGTCGGCTTCACGGCCACCCATGCCAGGGCGGCCATGACTCCTATTGGCGTGTCCGGCTTTAACCAGGACTCTGTGGTGGAGAATACCTACATCTACAGCGCTGCCGCCGTTCCGGCCAACATAGCTCTCTGGTTAAGTCCCAACTCCGGCACGACCGGCCCACACAATACCTTCTACGAAGCCGGGCTCAACGGAAGCCCCGCCGGAAGCGGCCTGCCCGTTTCCCACCTGTTAACCAGCACCTACGACGGTTCCACAGTTTTTCAATTCCAACATTACACAAATACCAACAATGATCTGCTGCTGACTTTCGCCAATACCGCGAACAACGGCGCACCCCTGGGCAGTAATGGCGCCTCAGGTACGCTTACGCTCAGCACCCCGGCAGCGTATAGCTCGCTGGCCGTTCTGGCGAACAGCACCGATGGAAACGCGGCCCTCGCCGACGCAGTGACCTTGAACTTTGCCAACGGCGTTACCGCCACGACCGACATCTCCACACCCGATTGGTTCGATAACACCGCATCTGGAACAACGCCGGGCGGCAATTCCTACGGCACGGCCACGGGCGGCCTGGGCCGGGTGGCGCTAAGCGGCGGCGGCTACAGCGGCACTCCAAACGATCCCGTTTTGACGCAAACCACCATCAATCTGGCGAATCTGGGCGGCGTGAATTACACCGGCGACACGCTGGATTCGCTGACGTTCAGTGCCCCCGCCTTCCCCGTCGGCACGGACATCTGGGCCGTCAGCGGCGCGGCGACTCCTGCTATCCCTGAACCGTCGACATTGGCTGCGGTGGCGCTGGGATGCCTTGGTATGATGGGGCTTAGGCGCAAGCGCAGGACGGCCTGAGTTGCACAACAATAAAGAATTGGAAAATGGGGCGGCGTCGCACGGCACGCCGCCCCGTTTTTTTTAGGTCGCCGCCGCGGCAATGGGAAAAGGCGCACGGCCCTTGCCCTGTCGGCACGCGCGGGCGGTCCGGCTGACACGGGGCAGTTCTTCAACCATCCGCCAAGCGTCGCCGCGCCGGCTGTGGGCCGGGATTCGCATCGCCGCGCTAAATCGGCGGTGAAAATAGTCGCTTTCGGCTCACGCCGCGCCAAATTTTGTTTATCGGAACTCACGCGTGGTCTTATAACGTTATTTTCAAGCATTTGGGCGTTTTTCCTTGCTATGCCGCCGCCATGGTTCATAATGGAGGAAAGGAGATTTTGTGCAGCAGGGCAACAGCAACCATTCAGAACCACCGGTCTCCGCCAATTTTTTACGCGAGGTCTTTGACCATTTGCCGGCGCTGGTGGTGTTGCTGGCCGAAAATGGCCGGGTGCTTGCCGCCAATCCCGCGGCTACGCGCATTACCGGTTATGAAGCTTCTGAACTTACCGCGGAAAACTGGTGGTCGCTGATGTTTCCCGGAAAGCTATTTGCCCAGGTTCCGAAATTTGTCGCATTGACCAGCCCCGGCTTTCTGCGCCAGGACTTCCCCATGGCCCTGCGCACCAAATCCGGCCGTGAACGCATCGTGGCCTTCAGCCGCTTCTATCGCCCCGCCGCCGCTGGCGCCGGACAGGAAATGATCTGCATCGGCGTGGACTTGACCGACCGCCTGACCAGGGCGGATTGTGATGAAATTCAATCGCCGCCGCTGGCCAATGATGTTTCCGTACCCATGGGTATTCCCACGGGTGATGAACGGAGCATGGC
>JAJZCU010000004.1 GCA_021828935.1 Planctomycetota bacterium
ACACCAGAATATAAAGGGTGTACTTGCCAGGTGCGGAGCCGTCCTTCGCTGAAAGAGGGCTGGCCAGGGCGGTCCAATAGAAGGTGGCGGCGCCCGGGTTGGCCGCGGGATAAGGCGGATTGGCGCCGAAGGCGTAGGCCCGCTGCTGCCATGGCAGTTTGTAGGAAAGATTTGGCAGCATCTCAATAGGCTGCGTGAAATTCACGGGCACGGAATTTCCACTGGTCGGTTCATCCACGGTCATATCTTGCAGGGTGTAGGTGGACTTTATCAATGCGGCGGCGTTGCGGGCCACCAGGCCGGCCACGGTGCGTTCGGCGTCCTGACGGGTCCAGTTGGCGGCCACGGGAAACACGGCGGCCACCATGACCAGACCCACGGTTAATATGAAAATCGCGATGAGGATTTCCATGAGCGTAAAGCCGCGGCGCGGGCGTCCGGCGCCGCGAAACTGCGGGCCGCCGAACGCAGAGCGTTGAAGGCCGATGGTAGGGCGAGCATTGGTCATGTTATTACGTACCTCCCGGGCCTTGCCGCAGCACGCCCCCGGTATAGCTGTTCACAATTAATACATCGGCATGTTCCTGAATCCAGATCGCCTGGGCCGCCGCCGACGTTGCGCCCTTGTTTTCCGCGGCGGTAAGGCCGGAGATGCTGTACAGAATGATGCCCGGCGTACTGGTTCCGCCGTTTAGGTTGCCCTGCGGATTTGGAATGCCATCGGTCGCCGCGCCGAAATCCCAGTCTAAATCGCTGTCGTAGGCGGGATTCGCGCCGGATGTCTCGGCGTATAGCCCGCTGCGCACAATCATCTGTCCGTTGCCATTGAAGACAATTGCAACGCAATTGCCGGGGGCGGAGTTCGCGCCCTGGTTGACCACGTTCACGCCGCCGGTGAAGTTCAGCGGCGCCGCCGCAACATCACTGGGCAGGTACACGCGATGCCGCGATGTGTAGGGCACAAACACGGTGTCGCCAACATTGGATTGCAACGGGCTGCCATTGGCTTCGGGTTCGGGGATGGCCAGTTCCATGGCCATTTGTTGCGTGTTAATCGGGCCCAGCTTGGCCGACCCACCGCCTTCATAATAAAACACCAGGGCCACGGGTTCATGGCGCTTCATGGCCAGGGCGTGGGCGGTGCCGATATAGGCCGACACAAGATTTTCGCCCTGAACCAGATTGTTGCCGGAAAGAATTTTGCGAAACGCCGGAATGCTGATCGCGGCCACCAGAACGATGATGCCCATGACCACCAGCAGTTCTATGAGCGTAAAGGCCCGGACGCAACGCTGGACGCAACGGTCGCGAATTTGCGCCGCTCTTGCGAGCGTTTCAGGCTGTCTTAAATTTTCTGCCATATACATGCCTTATAAAGTCTTCGTCCGCGCGCCATGGGGCGCGACGGGCTGGGCTGGCCATCACGGCGTCTGGCTGATTATGTCATCTTTGCTGGCATCAAAATGAATGGGATCGGGCGGATACGTCGCATCATAAAAAATTCCGTCCGGTCCGGCGCTGACCAGCAGGTAGGAATGTTCTCCGATGATCTGTTCGCCCGCCTGCACCTTGTTCGTGCCCCCGGATTCGCCCAGCGTCTTGTAAAACTCCACGCTGTCTCCATTGGAAGGATCCTGGTCGCCGTTTGGCGAGTTGCTCAGGGTATCCTGCCCGCTGTTCTGGTTGGGCAGAAACGCCTGGGCGTTGTCGTAGGCATTGAAAATGTACCCGCCAGCATTGTTCGAACTGTTGCCGAAAATTGGCATGCCCACCGGGGGGATCGCCCCCGCGGGTAGATTGCTGCGATAATAAAGGATGGGGCTTTGCTGGCCGAATAAATCCACAAAAAATTCGTCATTGGGATTGGGCGTTTGCCCGTCTTGCGTGAAGTTATCCTTGGTTATTTTCATATATGGGCCATAGATGCGGCCCAGCACGCTGCCCGGTCCGCTCATGCGAAATCCATAGGGCGGCCCGGGCCGGGTGGGGGTGCTGCTCGGGCCACAGCCATCATAACTTTGGCCCAGATACCCAACCATGGCCTCGGCAAAGCGGCTGGCGCCGGAAAGCAAATTGGGCGGACCATACGTATTGACGGACGACGAATCAGGGAACACGCTGAAATCAGAATAATACTGGGCCAATGCGATGCGCATACTGCCTATTTCCGCAGCGGTGGCCTGTATCGCCGCCTTTTTGCGGGCATAAGCCAGGGCAGGCAGCAGCAAGCCGATCAGCAGCACGATAATGGAAATGACCACCAGCAATTCCATGAGCGTAAACCCGCCGCTCCCTGCGGCGCTGCCGCGATGCCGCGAAGGGACAAGAGCACTGTTCTCGCGCCAAATGGCCATCATTGCGCACCTGCCACAACAATGTCATCATCCGTGAAGGAACTGGGCGGGTTTGAATTGGGCATGATTGGGCTGCCGGCGACGGGCACTGTCGTGGTACTTAGTGCCGGCCCGTAGATGCGGTTGGCCCCGGCGGCAATGAGTACAAATCCGCCGATTGTGGTGGAATTGGGCATGTCGTAGGTGCTGGACCCAGGCGGCATCAGGGTTTTGTTCACAACCGTATAGGCCAAATTCTCGTTCGCGGTCCCCCCGCCCTTGTCCGAGTACGCCGAGCAATACTGACCTGCGACCAGCGACGGGGGATTCTGCTCCGGTTCCTGAACATAATTTCCCGGCCCGCTGGTGCCCTCCATGTTCGTCGAATTGTAATACGGCGCATTGCAGTTCTGGTAAAACGCCGCGATGCCCTGCGATTGGTTGTTATACACGGGTATAGTGTCCGCGCCGGGCGTCTTCCGATAATAAAGAATTGGCATGGCGTCCGGGAAACTGTCCAGGATTGTTGGCGCAGCGGCCCCACCGGCCCCGGCGGTTCCCGGCTTCGGCGCGCGGCCCAACAGGCTGTTGTTGACAAAACCCGTCTGCCCGGGCCCCGGCTGCCAGTAAGCGGCGCCCATGGTTCCCGTCGCGTAATTGAGCTGGCCATCGCCCACTTGCGTGCCAACATAAATCGTACCGCCGGTATAGGCCACCGGCGTAAGCGTGCCCTGGTAATAATAGGTGGTTGTGTTGCTGGCCGGGTTCACATAGCTCGGTGACGTTGCGGTGGGCGACCAAAATCCCGTCAATCCCCAGAGCAGATTCTGCGTGCCGGTCAACTGATTCGATTGCGCGCTGGCCGAAACCTGGGCCTCGCTTAACGGCCCCGGATATGCGTTGTACGCCTGATAATAACTTTCACAGCCGGTTTGAATGTCATGCAATTCAGCCGATGTGGCCGTGACATACCCCTGTTGCCGCGCATAATTCAAGGCTGGCAGCAAGATGGCCATCAGAATGGCGATGATCGAAATGACCACCAGCAACTCAATGAGCGTGAAGGCCAGGGACCGGCGCGCGTGGCGGGCGTCGGCTTCGGTTTGGGGCATCGTTTTACGCATGAGCGTTCCTCATTACGAGTTTTTTAGCAGGGCGTTGTTAGCGTTACCTTACCCGCCGCCGCCGCTGACCGATTGCAGCAATTTGACCATCGGCAGGAACAACGCCAGCACGATGACCAGCACAATACCGCCCAGGACCACCACCATCACGGGTTCCAGCAGGCTTAACAAAGAAGCCACCAGCACGTCCACTTCTTCATCATAATTGTCCGCGATTTTGGTGAGCATCTTGTCCAGATCGCCGGTTTCCTCGCCCACGTCAATCATGTTGACCACAATGGCGTCGCACACCTTGGCGGCCTTGAGCGGGCCCGCGAAGCTTTCGCCCTCACGGATGGCGTCATGCACCTTGCCCAAAGCGTTTTCGTACACGGCGTTGCCCACCGTTTCGCCCGTGATCTTCAACGCTTCCAAGATCGGCACGCCGGCGCCCAGCAGGGTACCCAGCGTGCGGGTAAAGCGGGCCACGGCAGTTTTGGAAAAAATCTGACCCGCAATGGGCAGGCGGATTTTGATGCTGTCCAGCACATATTTGCCGGGCTTGGTCTTGTTCACCATCTTATAAATTAGCAACAGTACAAACGGCGAACCAATGATCACCAGCCAGCCGTATTCATGGGCCACCCAATAGGACACATTCAACAAAAACATGGTGATGGCAGGCAGCGTGGTGCGGAAGTCGGCGAAAATTTTGCGGAACTTCGGAATCACGAAGTACATGATGCCCGTGACAATACACACGGAGAAAAAGATCACGACCGTGGGATAGATCATGGCGCCGATGATGCGCCGCCGAAGCCGCTGGGCCTTTTCCATGAAGTCCGCCAGGCGCTGCAAAATAACGTCCAGCACGCCGCCGGTTTCACCCGCCTGCACCATGTTTACATAGAGCCGGTCGAAGGCCTTGGGGTGCCGGCTCATGGAATCAGACAGCGTGCTGCCGCCTTCCACATCATTGCCGACGCCATCTAAAATGCTTTTCAGCAATCCCGGCTTCTGCTGCTGCTGAAGGATTCGCAGGGAACGTAAAATGGGCAAACCGGCATCCTGTAGCGTGGAAAGTTGCCGCGTAAACTGCGTGATCTGTTTCACGGCCACGCCGCCGATATTAATCGACACCCCCCCGCCGCCTGACTTTTTGGTGGCGCCACCAGTGGCAGCCGAAGCGCCGGCGCCAACCGTGGCCCCGCCTTTGGCCTTTTTAGCCACCTTTTCTTTAATCTTCGACGGGAAATACCCCTGCGATTTTATTTTGGCCAACGCCTCGGTGGAATCCTGGGCGTCTAATTCGGCCTTGACGGACTGACCGGCGGCGTTCATTGCTTCGTACTGGTATGTGGGCATGGTGTAACTACTCCTACTTCTGCCGAATCTATATACGGTGGATTTGCCGCAGCGTGTAGTGGGGCGTTATGACGTGTCACCGCCATTTGCGTAACGGGCCGCCGTGCGAGATGGGCGCACGATGCGTAATGGGCGCGTAATGCGCGCACCAGCCCCACCATTAATCCGTAGTTCCTAGCCATTCCGCCTATTAAGTTTTTGCAAACCCCTTGTAAATGGCGGTTTTTATGCCGTTTCGGCACACGAAACAGCTTGTTTTGTACCCATGTAAATTGTGTTTATGTGCTTGACTTTATTGCGCTTTATTCTTACTCTGTGTGCATGTGCATTAAAAGAGATTTAAACCGTTCTCCAATGGTTTGGCCGCACTGTCGTGGAGCTGCCATCCGCCGTTCCGCGTCGTCAAATCGCCAAATACACCGGTATTTCCCTTACGCGTTAACGCCCAGGCGTTGCAGGGCACCCCCAGGCTGAATTCCTGCCTGTGCCCAGTAAACCGGGGGCGAAAAATTGAGAAAAACCTTATTCCATGCGGGTTTTGTGATTTTTGCGGCAGGAACTACGGATTAATAGCCTATTCGGCCACCAGTGGCCAATTGTCCACTGGTGGCCGTCCAAGCCTGTAACGGGCTTCGGGAATTGTGGTGCGGGTTAGAACAATTCTTCGGATTATTCGAAGCTGGTGCGTACTCTCACAATTCAAAGGCCACAATGATTTCGACCGCCGAGGCACTGAAAAGTAGTTTTTTATCAGAAAACTTGGTCTGGTTATTTCTCAATGGCGCGCAGACTTTTCCGTGGCATCCGAAGCCGCGTCGTCGGCCGGCCCCGACGCCGCGGGGCGGCGGGCGTGCGCGGCATCTGCCCCTATTGCTTCGTCCAGCGCGGTCGCCATCTTTTCAGCCGTCTCACGCCACTTAAATTTCTGCACCTGCCGGGCCCCGGCCTGCCGCAGCCGCTGGGCGCGTTCCGGTTCGGTTAATACCGCAACTATTTTGGCGGCCAACGCCGCCGTGTCCTCCAACGGGCAGAGTTGCGCGGCGTCGCCGCAGACTTCCGGCATGGCGCAGCAGTCGGCGGTAATCACCGGCGTGCCGAAGGTCATGGCCTCAATGGCGGGCAACCCAAAAGATTCACATTTACTCATTAAAACATAGCAACGTGACTGACTGAACAATTCCGTAATGCGCGCTGCGCTCACGCGCCCTTCAAGAATCACCGCATCGGCCACACCGACGCTCTGCGCCACGCGGCGCAGGTGCTCGGCATAGGCCGGGGAGCATGCGCCGGCAATCCGGTATAGCAAGCGGTTCAGGCCCTTCTCACCCCGCACCAGCGGCAATGCGCGGATGACCATTTCCTGCTGCTTGTAAGGGGCAACGTTGCTAATGGTCACAATTTGTAACGGCCGCGTCTCCCAATCCGGCAAGTTTTTCTGGGCGCGGGCGATCCAGTCCTCCGGCACGCCATTATAAAATACCTGGCCATGAGGTGGCCTGATCTCCACCGCCTCGCACATTAAATCGCGTAAATAAGCGCTGGTCCAGCCAACGCACGCGGCTTGGCGAAATGCGGTGGCATTGGCCCGCCGCTTCAGAAAGGCCAGCGCCCGATCTTTGTGACCATTTTCCCACGCCACCGGGCGATACGGCCACGGATCCTGGCAATGGGCCAGCGTGGGCACGGGCATGCCCGGCACGATCATGCCATTGAGTTGTAGCACGGCCGAAACTTGGTTTTCGCGAACCCAATTAACAAGATTATTTTTTTCATAACGGGCGCGGGGCCCGCGCCGCGCAGCCTCGGGCGGCGCCCACAGAAGTTTGCAATTTTCCGGCGCCGCGGCGCCGCGGGCCTCTTCATGCAGCGGATTTCCCGCAACCACGGCAAGCGTAATGGTCCAATCGGGGCGTACCAGCGCCAGGTGCCGCCACAGCTCCAATCCAACGGTGTAACCGCCGCCGCTGCCCATGGAAAGGCCGTTGATAAGAATGTGGTGTTTGGCACCTCGCAAAGTTTCGCTGCCTCAATTAATCGATCCGCGGTTTTTCACGCATCCAAACAACCTCTCATGAACGTCGCAAATGATACCGCGGACGCAGTATTCGGGGAATGTCTTGCTGGCACTGGCTTGCACGGGCGATATAATGCCTTTGGTTGCCAACGGCTGCCCGTAGACAACCGTTAATGCACAAGGAATCAGTGATGACAGTCCACATTGAAGCAGTTTACGAGAATGGCGTGTTCGTGCCCCGGGAACGCCCGAACCTGGCGGAGCATGATCGCGTGCGCCTGACAGTCGAAACTGTTTACAGTGTCCTGCCGCCGGGCGAAATTGTTCGGAGGCGGCGAAAGCATCGCATTCAACTGGATCCCCAGACGGCACAAGCGATTGCCGAATCGCCGGAATTTGATCTTTTCGAATGCTGAAACGAGGTGGCCGATTCCGTTGGACATCCCGGACGGGGAGCGATGTTTCATTGACGCCAACATTCTCTATTATCAGTTCGTGGATAGGGCGCCTTTTCAGAAATTTCAGCGAACCTGCTGCAGCGCATTGCGGACGCGAAATTATTAGGCTATACCGCGTTTCATGTGATGGCCGAGGCCATACATAAGATTATGCTCAGCGAGGCGGCGGCCCGCTTTCAGTTACAGCGATCCGGTCTGGTTCCTTGGTTGAAAAGACACCGTTCGCACATTGCGGAATTGTCCGAATTTCATGTCGCAGCGGCTGAATTTTCAGACATGAATCTCACCGTTCTCCCGACTGACGCGCGGCTGCTTGAAGGCGCGACGGACGTATCGCGGCGTTCGCTACTCCTGACAAACGACGCCACGATTGTGGCGCTGATGCGCCGGCACGGGTTGCGACACCTCGCCACAAACGATGATGATTTCGACGGAATCCCGGACTTGGTTGTTTGGAAGCCACGTTAGACGGCGCTGATTTCGTCCGAATACAAAGGGTCCTGTCCCTTGAAATACTAATTTTCATCTGCCAAAAACCAGTTTCATGCGGGGCTTCACGTCCCAGCGACCACCGTCTCCCATGTTTGAAACGGCAATGGTGGCATGCCAAGACGTGCGCGCAAGCGTGCGGAAATGCCCATCGCAAAGTTCTTTTCGGATAGAAAATTGAAAAAACGCCGCCCCTGAGGTGAGGCGTGAAAATCATCAGCCGTTGACAATGTATTGGCGATAGCCTTCGCATACTCCTGCACGTTTTCAGGCGCGACAACCACGCCAAGGCTGAAGCGGGGCACAATCTCACCCATCCAACCCGCGTCTGCGGCGATAACGGGGCGACCAAGCACCGCCGCACGTGAGACTATTGCCGATGGCGCCGTATGACCTATATATGCACACCCGACGACATCCATCGCGCACAGCGCCGCGTTTAACTCGTCGTCCGCCAAGATCCGATCAACGAGAATGATCCGCCCAGCGAGAACTAGTTCAGGGAAAAGGCGGTCGATTTGGGCACGGAGATGCGGTTCCACGCGTCCGGCCAGCAGAACTCGCGCTCTCTGCGAAAAGTCACTGGCCGAGAACGCAGTGAGCAACTCGACGACGCCCTTGCGCCCGTCAAGGTATCCCACGCTTCCTATGTATAAACCGTCCTCTGGAATTCCCAGAACCCTTCTGGCGAAACCTCTTGGGAGGGACGGACTGTCCTCGGCAAAGTCCGGTAGCGCACGCAACTTTTTTGCCAGCGCCCCGCCCTTGGCGCGTATCCCCTCATAGCCCACGGTGTCGATCGTGTGTATAATTTTCGCCGCCGAATAACCCATCGCCGCTGCGACCGAGGACATTTTAACGCGGCGGAGGCCGTGGCTCTTATAGCCCGCGCCGCAACGAAGCAGTATCGGTTCAACCTCCGCCATCCCACGGCGCGGTAACACGCGCGGTAAAAGATGCGTGACCGACCAAAGCGGAAATACGCCGTCGGCATCCGGGATGAAGACGTGATCGGGCGACTGGGCCTTGATCGCCTTCACAAGCTGCGAAACGCGCATTTTCGTTTCTTGAAAGGGCGTCCCTGATAGCGCCTGCACCCAGTCCGCAACTTTTACGCGAGCGTCGAGACCGTTTAAATGCTGGTGGAACTCCGCTGATTCATGGGCCTGCCGACTGGTCACAAGCGACAACTCGATGGGTAACTGCGATACTGCTGCAATGATGTGTTTCACGTACACAAAATGGTGGCCAGCCCAGCGCGGCTCGAAAATCATGACTCGCATGACGGCACTCTACCAAGGCGCTCCGATGATGCCAAGCTACCGGACCACACTGACGGGAGTCCCGATATCCGGGGAACCTCGAAGGGATCGTCGCGGCTGGTCGGTACGCACCACCGCCCCTAAATTGCCGATGATGGTAATCTATCTGGCTTGCGAACCGTGCCTGCAAGGCGACATGGGGCCAAAAGTTTTCAGCCGCGGCCCAGCCGGCAGGAGCGCATGTCCGAATCTGATCCCATAAACGATCCGCTCAATAACGGCCCGCTAACATTGGAAACCGCATCGGCGGCGACGGGGGCCACTGAGTCGCCTCTAATTCAGCGAACCGCGCGGGGGTTTTTATGGATGCTCAGTCAGACCATTGGCGTCAAAATCATCAATGTGGCGGGGCAGATTATCTTAGCGCGCTACCTCCTGACCAAACAAGATTTTGGCCTCTATGCCCTGGCGCTAACCATCTCCGCTTTTGGCGGCCTGTTTCAACAGGCGGGTTTGAACACAATTCTTATTCACCGCGGGAAAGAATTTGACCGCTGGGCGACCCCCGCGTTTTGGATGTCCACCGCCTACGGCATGTTTGGCGCGGTTTTCATGCTTGCGTGCGCCCCTCTGGCCCAGCGTATGTACCACCAGTCGCCGACGCTCGTGGCGTTAATAAGCATCCTGGCGCTACGCTGCGTCATTGACGCATTTTCCGTGGTGCCGATTGCCAAGTTGGAAATTGACATGCGATACCGCTTCGTGGGGCTTATGGGCACGGCCAGCAACCTCTTCGCCACGGCGGCCATGATTGTCCTGGCATATTTTGGTTTCGGCGCCTACAGCTTCGTGCTTCCATTGCCATTTGCCTCTGCGGGCCGCGCCGCGGCCGCATGGCTGGCGACGCGGCCCGCGGTGGCATGGCGGCCGCAGTTTAGCTTGTGGGGAACCCTGGCCAAGGACAGCCTCACTTTGTTGCTAACCAACGTCTTCTTCATGGTGACTTCAGTCGGCGGAACTATGGTGCTGGGAATCTTTTGCCCCGCGGCCATCGTCGGGCTCTACGCCGTGGCATCCAATTTTGCCTCGCAAACAGGCCAACTCCTCACATCCAACGTTGGGCAGGTACTCCTTCCGGCGCTTACGAAGGTGGATACGCCGGAGCGCCAGACTCAGGCGTTCATTGATGTTGCCGGCTTGTTAACATGGGTGGGAGTGCCGACCACGGTTTTGCAGGCGGTGCTCGCGCGGCCCATCATTCTGCTTCTGTTTGGGCCACGCTGGGTTTCCGGGGCCCCGATTTTAGCCATTGTTTCCATTGGCATGGGGCTACACATTGCCAACGCACCGGCCGTCAGCCTGATGCGCGCACAGGGACGTTTCAGGCGCATGCTGTGGACGGGCGCGGCATCCGCTTGCGTTTATCTGCCAGCGATTATTATTGGCGCCAGTATCGGCGGCGCCGTCGGGGTCGCGTGGGCCACAACGGCATACATGGGGTTATTTGGCTTTATATGGGTGACCCTGGTCTTTGGAGTTTCGCGGGCCGCTGTACGGATGATGGGGCGAATCTACTTGGCGCCGCTGGCAGTTTCCGCCTTGGCAGCGCTGCCTTTCGTGCTGGTGGACCGGTGGACGGTGGTGGCCTCGTTCCCCACGTTCGCGCGGATAATCCTAGCGGCCGTTTCAACCGGGGCCCTCTATATCGGCGCCAGCTCGCTGTTGCTGCCAACGCGGACGAAACGGTTCTTCGCCCTCGTTCGGCAGACCCTGCTGCGGTCCGGCACCGCGGCAGCGGGATCGGCCGGCAACGTTGCCTGATCGGGGCCCGGCAGCCGGCCACGGACGCATTGTGCCGCGCGGGATTCGACGGTACGCTTGCCATTATTGCTTAAAGGTTACGGCAGCAGATCTGAACGCTTCCGGCTGCACAATGTGGCCCAACCGGCGTTCATATTTTTCGCGGAGACCGCCTTGCCAACATCGGCTGCTCTGCGCGAAATGTTGCCGGCGCCGCGGCATCGCGGCCCCTGACTGTTAGTGTCCTTGAGGTATTTTTATGGGTCTACCCTCTGGCGTTGCCCGCCCATTGCGGTTTCTTGCGGCACGCTTCCACTCGCTGGCAATGTATGCCGAAAATCCCGTCCTGCTCCAGGTGCGCCGAAAGGGCGTAACGGCCAATCACTACATGTCCCTAAAAAAGCAATGGATCAAAAATCTCGGATTCAGGACGGTATTGGATGTAGGCGCTAACACAGGCCAATTCGCTGTCGCCGTGCGTGCCTATCTGCCCGAAGCACAAATCTATTCCTTTGAGCCGCTGCCCGACTGCTTTCAAAAACTTCAATCCCGCTTCGCCGGGGATCGCAAGTTTACCGCTTTCAACATGGGGTTGGGCGCCGAAAGCGGCATCGTAGCTTTTGAACGACAGGATTTTACGCCGGCGTCGTCGTTCCTAAAACTCACCGCGCGGTATAAAGACGCCCTGCCGGCTACGCAAAGCAGCCACGCGTCAGCCGTGCAGGTCCGCGTGCAAAGCCTGGACGAAATCGCAAAAGAACTGGACATATCCGGACCGTTGCTTGTGAAGATCGATGTGCAGGGGTTTGAGGACAAGGTCGTTGCCGGCGCGACCGAAACGTTGCGTCACGCGAGCGTGGTGATAATTGAACTTTCGTTCGTGGAAATGTACCACGGGCAGCCGCTATTCCGGCAAGTTTATGAACAAATGGTCCAGCTGGGATTTGATTATCATGGCAACCTGGAACAGATGGAGCAGCCCAACGACGAGCGCGCGTTGCAGGCGGATTGCATTTTCCTGAGGCGCGGCGAAGAGACGCCCGCCTCCTCGGTGGCCAACTAGGAGTCTGTCCAAGTAATCGGAATCCCCTTTACAAATAGTCATTTTTGCGCTAATATGGCTCTCGTTCGAAGTGAAATAGGAATTTGGCCATGAGCAAGACCTACCGCGAATGGGATCCGGATCAATCCTGGCTGTTGCCGCCGTCGCCGGCGCAATGGCTGCCGGACGGCGACATGGTGTACTACATTATGGATGCGGTTAAACAATTGGACATTTCGGAGATCAAGAAAGTGTATGAGAGGAACGACCGCGGGTTTCCGCCGTTCCACCCGCGCATGATGGTGACCCTTTTAATTTACAGTTATTGCATGGGCGTGCGCTCGTCGCGTCAAATCGCCCTGCACTGCCAGCGGGACATTGGCTGGCGGGTGATCGTGGGGAACGATGTGCCGGATTTCAGGACCATTAACAATTTTCGCAAGACTCATCTGGACGCCTTTGCCGGCCTGTTCGTGCAAGTGCTGGAGATTGCCGCGGAGGATGGCTTGGTGAAGCTGGGGCATGTGTCGTTGGATGGCACAAAAATCAAAGCCAACGCCAGCCGCCATAAGGCGATGAGTTATGATCGCATGATAGAGCGGGAAGCGCAGCTAAAGGTGGAAATAGCGGAGATTATGAAACAGGTGGAGGCGGCGGAAGCGACGGAGGAGGCGTCCGGCGGCGCGGCCGGGCGGGTCGACAGCTTGCCGCAGGAACTGGCGTGTCGCGAGAAGCGTCTGGCGCGAATTCAAGAGGCGAAGGCGGCATTGGAGGCACGGTATAAAGCGATGCCGTCGTCCAACGCGGTGGCGCCAGCCGCGCCGGAATCATCGCCGAAGGCCGACAACCCGCCGGAGCAAGATGGCGTATTGGGCGATTCGGCAACGGCAGACGCGGCGGTGGAGCCCGTGATGGCGGCGGCATCCACGCCGGCGCCGACGGTCGCGACGCCCAATGAGGTGCCGGAGAAGGCCCAGTACAACTTTACGGACCCGGAGAGCCGGATCATGAAAGCTAACAACAAAGGGTGGGACCAGTGCGGCAACGCGCAGGCCGTGGTGGATTCGGAACATCAGATTATCGTGGCGGCGGATGTGACGGATCAGGCCAACGATGTACAGCAAGTGGCGCCGATGATGGCGCAAGCGCAAGCCAATGTGGGGCCAGAGCATCCGATCGAAAAAGCTTCCATGGACGCGGGCTACTTCAGTGAAGCCAACGTTGCATGTTTGGAAAATATGGACATTGACGCCTATGTGGCCACGGGTCGGCTGCCGCACGGGCAGATTCCCCCGCCGGCGCCGCGTGGCCCCATACCGGCGGAACAGACGCCCAAGCAGCGCATGGCGCGAAAACTGCGGACGGTTAAAGGCCGCGCCATTTATGCGCGGCGAAAGGCGATCGTCGAGCCGGTGTTTGGGCAGGTCAAAGGGGCCATGGGATTCAGGCAATTTCTGCTGCGTGGCTTGGGGCAGATGCGTGGCGAGTGGCGGTTGGTGTGCCTGAGTTATAACCTGCGAAAAATGTTCCGGGCCAAAATGGCGCCCGCCGGCTGAGCCGGCCGCCCAAAAAGCGCCCGCTGGGGCGGCTTGGCGGCCCCGAACGGGCCGTCCGGACAAAAAACCAGGGAAGGAGCCGGCCCGACCGGCAGAAAACACGAGCAGCCCGGCGCAACTCGCCGCGGATCGTCCGCAAATAAGAAATTATTTGCCATTAGGAAATGGCTGGAATGTATTACGCGGACAGACTCCTAGGCTTTGCTACGTTTCAGGTTATCTGTCGGCGCGTGTCTGACTCACTTGGCCCCAATGCAAGCCCCCTGCAGTACCGCGATGTAAAGGCGGGATTGCGCGGCGACCGTGAACCGCGCCTTCGCATGCTCACGCCCCGCCGCCCCAATGGCCGACCAGCGCGGCCGATCCGCTAACGCTCGTCTGATGCCCGCACTCAACGCCACACTGTCCACCCGCGGCAGGTGCCATCCCGTAACGCCGTCGATTACCGTTTCCGCCGGCCCGCCCGCGGCATGCGTTAGGACGGGCTTCGCCATCATCATTGCCTCCACGGCGGCAAGGCCGAAGGACTCGGCGCCTTGGTACGCATTGAGCAGCAAGTCCACCGGTCCATAATAACGCTCAATGTCATTCACAGGGCCAAGGAGGTGCAAACGCGGCCCGAGGTTTTTTTCCTGCGCATAGGCACGTAGCCGCTGCACGTACGGGGCATCCGGCCAGCCGGCTACCAAAAGATGAAGATTATCATGCATGCTCTGCTGCAACGCGTGGAATGCCTCCAGCGCTTCCAGTTGGCTGCGGTCTCCGCTGACTCGGCCGAACATACCAATTACAACGGCATCCTCCGGCACGCCAAGCTCTACGCGCGAAATTGGTTGCACACTATCAGGATTGAATCGTGCTTCATCTGCACCAAGATGCATGATGATCGGTTTTACCGGCTTGGATCCGAGGCTGTCCGCGGTGAATTGACTGTTGGCTAAAACGACGACCCGATATTTTGCGAGTTGCCACTGCATGATGCGGCGATTGACCGCAAGTGGATAACGACCGATAACATTGGGCATCTCCCAGAAACATGGCAGTGCGTTACGCCAAGCCGCCTTGGCAGCAATCGGCATCAGATTCGGCCAAAGAACGTGTACCGCGTCCGGCCGAGCATCGGTTAAATAGGCCGCCAGGGTTTCGCTAGCCCGGCGTTGGTAATCGCGCAACCGGTAATATTGCAATAGCTTCTTTGGAAGGGTGCCGCGCAGGGCTATTGGCGCCGGCAGGTTTAGGCAATCGCATGCCAATCCATGTTTTCGCAATTCAAGCACAAATGGCCCACTGGCCAACGCCACGGCCAGCGGCGTCCAGCCTAAATTCCCGATTCCTTGCATAAGATTCAGCACGGCGGTCCGGACTCCGCCGGATTCCTGGCCGCTGAGAACCCAAATTACGCGGAGCGCTTGCGGGCGCCGGGGGCCAAAGCCCGGCAGGGCATCCCGACGTGCCGAATTGCTCAAGGGTTTGGTCACGATTTTGATACGCTCAGATGCAACGCAGGGCTTGCATACATTATGGGCGTAATGCGGGGAAGACGCCAGCGCGGCGATTCCACTGCATTGGCTGTTTTGTTAGCACGCGGCGCCGGCGATTTCACCATCCGAAGGAAAAAAACTGAAATTTGGAAAGAAAAAGCTTGCTTGCTACGCGCGCCTCCGCGTATACTTCACATGCCTACAATCAGGTACTCGTCCGGCAGGCCGTCCGAAGGTGTGTTTGGGTTTTGTTGACCCGAGCCTCGGCGTGGTGCGGACTCATGCGTTTCTTATACTTTTTCGTTCCTTCTGGCTGACGCTTGGACGGGTCGGTTTCTTTTCGGAGGACTTGCTTTATGCAACGTCGCAGCAAAGGTTTTACCCTTATCGAGCTGCTGGTGGTCATCTCAATCATCGCCCTGTTGATTGCGATCCTTCTGCCCAGCTTGGCAAAAGCGCGTGAATTCGCCAACCGCGCGGTTTGCTCGAATAACATTCGGCAAACCATCTTGAGTTTCACCATGTACGCTCAAGATAATTCATCGTTCCCAATCGTTGAGCCGTCCGGTGGCCCAAACAGTACCAACACGGCTAGCACTGTAGCCCAAGACAACCCCTTGGCGTCAGCAGCTGGTGGCTTCACGTCTCCGCAGGGTGTGGAGACGTCGTATTATCCGCCGAATAATGCGACGGGCCAGCAAGCGGGCAGCCCAATGGCGTGCCTGTGGCTTTTGGTGCTCAAGGGAAACATGACGCCGAAGAGCTTCATCTGCAAGTCCGACCCATACACAAGCACCCCCTCCTCGGACTATTACAGCAACGGCGCCACCAATGACTGGTATAACAACTTTGGCGGCAACGGCAACGCGTCTGTCAACAACCCCAACCCCGGCGTAACTGGCGCTGGCGAAAGCTATTCTGTCGCCTCCCCATGGGTCGGCACAGGCACCGCCCCGTGGTGGACTGGCAGCGGCACAGCCGGCTCTGATGTTCCGCTGATGGCGGACATGGCACCCGCGTACACCGCCAGCACGCCCACTTCCAGCCCGAATTACCGTAACCCAGGCGAGGCACAGCAGCAAAACGGGGCCTCGACCTATGTGACGCCAAACGTCTGGAACTCCGGCAACCACGCCGGTGATGGCGAGAACGTTGGCTTCGGCGACGACCACGTCACCTGGCATAACAACCCGTTCTGCGGTGACGGTGGCGATAATATCTACACCTACAACAACAACGGCATCGTAGATCCGCAGACTACGACCAGTTCCGTGCCTCTTAGCGGTGGTCAAAGCACCATCCCAACTGGCACAAGCGGTTGGCAGGTTGGATCCCCCGGCTCGTATGACACGGTCATGGTTCCGGTTCAGGATATCAGCCAGACTGGCACCGCCGGCGGCTTCGAGCAGTAAGATCCGCCCCATAACCTCATGAACCCCCTCAGCGGCCCGGGAAACCCCGGGCCGCTTTCTTTTTTGCCCGAAGTTTGCTCTTCTCACTTCCCCCCAAGGCGGCAAAACGCGTAAACCAAACCGAGCCGCCAGTCTTGCCCCCACAGACACGCGATGCCGGTCACCCTTCCAACGCATTGGACTTGGCCATCACCGGCTGTGGCAAACTTTTCGGGGGCGATTTTGATGATGGTGGATGGCGTGAGGTTGCCTGAAGCGTTTTTGTTCCGCGCCGGGGCGTGCGCCTGCGCACGCGGCTAGTCCTGGACGGGGAATATGGTCGTAGTGGATGTATTGGCCGATGGCGGCCGCCACGCGGCACAGATTTGGGCGCTGCGCCCCGCACGCATCCGCGCACGGCGGAAACATGGCGGAAACACATTATGCATTGGAATGCGTACGGCGCAGCAATTTCAAACCCGTGGCCAACCTCTGTTAGCCGCCGGCGCCGACCCAGCCGTAAAGAACACGGCATGGCCACCTTCTACCGCCGCGTATTCCAGGCACGCTCTGACGTCGTCCGCTTCCAAATAAGGAACATCCTGAAGAATTTCCGGCTCAGAAACGCCGGCAGCCAGCAATTCCAACACATCCTTCACACCGATGCGCAAACCTCTGATGCACGGGCGCCCCCCCGCATTGTTTGGGATTAAATGTGACGCGATGGATGTTTCTCATAACGCAAACTTTAACACCAAGGTCAGCTCTTCGCAAAAATCGGCAAATTCTTGGCCAGTGCGGACAATGGCGCTGTCATGCGCGGCACTTGTGCCTTCGGAGAGCGGCTGCGCAACGCCCAGTTTCTTAACCGCGCGTTT